>JAITHQ010000151.1 GCA_031279925.1 Treponema sp.
ATCTCTTTCAGCCGGGCAATAATCTGCGCCCCAATACCCCCGCCCATGCCGTCTATCACCACAACCGTATGTTTCATATTCACACCCTACAGCCATTTTCGGCGTTTGAAAAAAAGAATCATTCCCAGGGCAATTATGACCATAATTCCCCACACGGCAGGATACGCCCAGGGCTGATCCAGTTCCGGCATAAAACGGAAATTCATTCCGTACACGCCGGCCAGAAACGTAAGGGGAATAAATATCGTTGATATTATCGTCAGCACCTTCATCACCTTGTTCAGGCGGTTGGACGCCGCCGACAGATTTATTTCCATAATGCCCGCCAAAAGTTCCCGATATGTTTCAACCGTTTCGGCGGCCTGAATAATATGATCGTAGAGGTCTTTCAAAAACGGCTCAAGCTCGCCGCCGAGGCGCCTCGATTCCATGCGCATCAACAGTGAAAGACTTTCGCGCAGGGGCCAGACAACCCGCCGCACTTTAAGCAGCTTCTGCTTAATCTTCTGCATGTCCTCGATAAACGAATCATCCTTCTCGTCAACCGCCCGGTCTTCAAAGTCTTCGATCTCCGCGCCGAGGGAATCGAGAATCACAAAGTATTCATCAACCACCGCGTCAATAATCGCGTATGCAAGATAATCGACGCCCATGCGCCGGATTCTTCCGGCGTTATTCAGAATACGTTTACGCACCCCGTCAAAATAGTCGCCGGGTTTTTCCTGAAAAGTAAGCACCGTATCGTCGGTAAGAATCAGGCTGATATGTTCAAAGTCAAGACTTTCGGCGGGACTGACCGCCTTAAAGGTAATAAAAAGATAGTCGTCAAACTCCTCCGTCCTGGGACGCTGGGCACTGTCAAGGGCATCTTCCACGGTAAGCGGATGTATTTTAAAGACTTCCGCAAGGCGGTTGATTTCGGCTGTGTTGTCCAAACATTCAGCGTTGACCCAGGTAATGCCTGCGGAGTTTTTCCATTTTAAAAGTTCGTCCGCCGTGTCCGCCGTTTTTGTCCACGCGCTGGCGGGGTCGTAACCAATAAGCGAAAGGAGCATACCCAACGATACTATGACAAAGGGATACACGCAAGTAGTTTTTTGGATTATGATAAGCCATGATCCGCCACCTGCTCTTCGATCTTGACAACACCCTGTACTCATGCCGCTACGGCCTTGAAGACAAGGTACGGCAGAGGATACAGAAATTCAACGCCGCCTTTCTGGGCGTTTCCCCGCAGGAAGCCTGGCGGGAACGAATGGCGCAGACGGGCCGCTATGGAACCAACCTTGAGTGGCTCATGGGCGAAAAGGGCTTTACCGGTGTTGAAGCCTACCTTGCCGCCGTTCATCCCCCAAACGAAGCGGACAGCCTTCCCCCCGATCCGGCCCTTCGTTCCTTTCTGGAAAACATCCCCCTTCCCAAGGCGATTCTTACCAACGCCCCAAGGGAGCACGCCGATCTTATTCTGGGAAAGCTGGGCATAAGGGATATGTTTACCCATATCTTTGATATCCGGCAATGCGGTTTTAAGGGCAAGCCCAGAGCGGAAGTGTTTACCCATGCCTTGAATGTTTTGGGAATGAGGGCGGACGAGGTTCTTTTTGTCGATGACGCCCCGCAGTACGTTGACGGTTTTATTGCCCTGGGGGGGAAGGGAGTGTTATTCGATGAAACCGGAGCGCATAACGATTATGCCAATCCCCGAATCAGGGCGCTTAAAGAATTGCGGGGGTATTTGGATTGCCCACGCAATCATTGACCTGAAAAATCCAATACGCCGTTCACAGGCATACAGTCCGCTTTATTTTGACAGCGCCTTGTGCAGCTTTTCTCCAAGGGCAATGGCTTCTTCTTGGGTAGGGGTGGAGGTTTGGATAAACAAGCCCTTGCGCCCAAAAAAGTCGAGGATTTTCCGGGAGTAGGCCGCCAAATCGGTTACTCCGTCATCGAGATGATCCCAGTAGAAGTGGCGAAGGCACAGTACGGTTTTCCCCGCAGCGGCGTCGCGGACTTTTGCCCAGTCCTGCACCTGGGGAATGGTAAAGTCAAGTCCCCGCAGACCGGGTATTTCCATCATCGCGCCCGCCACATTTGAAACATTGCCGCAGGAATGTACCACAATGCCGCCGAATTCGTTGGAAATCAGGGCATTGTACTTAACGCCGAATTCGCGGTACAGATTCGGCGAAAGCAGGGCCGCCGTATCATCGCTTACACGGATGCCAACTTCCTTCGGCACATACCAGAACTCGTGGCTTACTCCGTAAAGGTTGGTGATCCGTTTAAGCATTTCTTTTATATAGAGGATAGTAGCCTCGGTTACTTTTTCCATCAGGGCGTGTACCTCTTCGGGGTAGGCAAGAGTCGCCTCGATAAAGGAGGTATAGTCCCAGATAAGGGAAGCTGTTACCAGCGGCGAAGGAACGTTAATAACCCTCAGCGGAATTTTGGATTTATTTTGCAGGGCCTGGACATGGTTCCATGCCTGTTCAAAGTAGGGGTTATTTACCGGATCGGGCACTTTTAGCTTGTACACGTCATCGACATTTTCTTCGCGGATAAGGCATTTTACCCAAGGGTCGGCTTCGTCGTTGGGTTTGCACTCGCAGCCAAATGCGCCGGCAACAATGTTGATTCCCTGGTTCGGCTTGATATTGGCAAAGCCGTAATCATACACCCCCTGCCGTTTACGCTCATGGTCTTCGGCCCATTCAATTTCAGCGTCGGGGTTGTTGTAGTATTTTTGGGTTCCCATGTGCATGGGGCCGACCTCGATAGAAAAGGGAACCTCGTCAAGTTCCTCAAGCCGCCAATTTGCCTCGATTAATTTTTTTTTGGCGGCAATGTCAAGAATTTCGCTCATGCCGTTTCCTCCGTTTACCCAAAATGCCAAGAATGTTATCAGTTGAACCTATCCAAAACCGGTTGTTTGGAACATAAAAGAGCCGTCTTCCGGCCCTTTTAACAGTGAAAAAGAATTATGGCTTTAGCAGGGACAGGACTCGAACCTGCGACCTCCGGGTTATGAGCCCGACGAGCTGCCAACTGCTCTACCCTGCGTTGTATGGTCAATATACCAATTTGCATCAAATTAGTCAAGGGATAATTTTGTGATTTTCGATTTTAATTCTTAAAAAAAATCAGCCGGCCAACCGCAAAAATCCACAATTTGAACAGGCTCTAAGGAGAGTATTACCCTATTGGAATCCCCGGATTTTACCCCGGCAGCCCCAGGGCGCTCTTTACCCTCCCTCATCAAACTTTACCTTTTAGAAAAAACGCGGTACACTGGCAATAATTATGAAAGTCAGCGTGATTATTCCGGCTTTGAACGAAGAGCAAATGCTGCCCCGCTTGCTCGACAGCATCAAGGCGCAGGATTTTGACGATTTCGAAGTAATTGTTGCCGATGCCCATTCAAAAGACCGGACGCGGGAGATTGCCGCTGAATACGGCTGCCGGGTGGTGGATGGGGGCCTGCCCGCCGCCGGCAGAAACGCCGGGGCCGCTGTCGCACGGGGGGAATTCCTTTTCTTTCTCGATTCCGATGTGGTGCTGCCGCAGGGCTTTATCCGCAATGTGTACGACGAAATGCAGGACCGTTACCTCGATCTTGCCACCTGTGAAATTCGCCCGCTTTCCGGCTATCAGCTTGACCGGGTTATTCACCGGATGATGAACCTTGCCGTGCTGCTCAATTTATGGATAGACCCCAAGGCTTTTGGCTTTTGCATCTTTGTTACCAGGCGGCTTTTTCAGCGGATCGGCGGCTTTGACGAAACGATCTATGTTGCCGAGGACAACGATTTTGTCAAACGGGGTTCCACATTCAGGAATCTGCGCTACCTTACTTCGGCCTATATTATGGTAAGTATCCGCCGTTTCGAGAAAGAAGGCCGTTTTGCTTACATGAAGAAGGGAATCAAGCTGAATCTGTACCGTACTTTTCGGGGAGAGATCCGCAATGACGAAGTGGTTAAGTACGAGTTTGACGCCTTTAACAAGCCCGAAAGCCAGGAGGACGCTGATTTTCTTGACAAACTTGAGGAGCAGCTCCTTAAAGTCGAGGAACATTCCCGGCGTTTCAGCCGCCATGCTGCAAAGCAGAACAGCGAAACCGCTATCAAGCAGCTCCAGCCCCGGCTTGAAGAATACTCCCATCTGGTCGAAGCCCTTGACGCATATCTCAACAAAAACGAGCGGCGTATTCAGCGGGAGCAGCGGTTTAGGGATTTTTTCCGGCGCGGTTCGGCAAAGCAAACATAGGGGGCCCGGGTGGATGATTTTACCTCGCTGGGCGTTCTGCCCGTTTTTGCCGAAAACCTAAAAAAACGCGGCATCGGCAGCCCTACAGCGATTCAACGCCTGGCAATCCCCCCGCTTCTTGCCGGAAAAAGCATGGCTTTTCGTTCAGCCACCGGCACGGGGAAAACCTTTGCCTACCTTATTCCCGCCCTGCAGCGGATGTTAGGCGACATTGAATCAGCCGCCGCTTTCCGCTACGGGGGGCCTTGGGTATTGGTGTGCGCTCCTACCTTCGAACTCTGTTCCCAAATTAAAGAGGAAGTTGATTTTTTGCTTACGCCTGCTCTGGCGGCCTATAGGCTTGCGGCAAATCATGCGCCTTCTTCGCTGTTAATCGGCTCGGTCAGCCTGAACCGCCAGATCGAAAGTTTGAAAAAAAACAAAGCCCTAACGGTGGTTGGCAATCCGGGCAGGCTGCTTATGCTGGCAAAAATGGGAAAACTCAAATTGCGCGGCCTGCGTTTTCTGGTACTGGACGAGGCCGACCGGATGACGGCGGCGGAGAGCCTGGAGGAAACCGCCGCCCTGCTGGGCTTTATTGCCCGCGGCAGCGGGTCAGAGGAGGGCGGCCTGCAGGCGGCGGCCTGTTCCGCCACCATTGCAGGCGGAACCAGAGACGCGCTGGCTGGTATGCTGCCCATTTTTCGGAACGCTGAAACTCTTGCAAGCGACGAGTGGGGAATTTTACAGGAACGGATTGAACACTGGGCCATATTCAGCGAGGGCCGCCGCAAGACGCAAACCCTTAGGTCTTTTCTGGAAGCGGCAAAGCCAAAGAAGGCGCTGGTGTTTGCGGGCAGAACTGATCAGGCGGGAAAGCTGGCAGCCGCCCTGCAATACCACCACGTTTCAGCCGCCGGACTGTACAGCGGCATGGAGAAAAAAGAGCGGAAGCAGGCGGCGGACGGTTTCCGTTCAGGAAAAATCACTACGCTGGTTTCTTCTGATTTGGCGGCCCGCGGCCTTGACTTTCCCGGCATAAGCCATGTTATTGCCCTTGACGTTCCCGAAGACGCGGACGTGTACATCCACCGGGCGGGCCGTACCGCCAGGGCGGGCAAGCATGGCATAATGGTAAGTATCGGCAACGAGGCGGAAATGAGACGCCTTGCCGTACTGGAAAAAAAACTCAACATTATCGTACAGCCAAAGGACTTGTACAGGGGAAGGGTATGTAA
>JAITHQ010000170.1 GCA_031279925.1 Treponema sp.
GTAACGGCAGGGACCACCACGATTGAACTTGGCAGCGCATTGCCCCAGATAGCCAAAAGCGTAACCATAGAGGGGAACGGCGTTACCCTTACGCGCAGCGCCGCCTGGACTGAAATCAGCGATACTTCCCAACTGCTGCGCATTTCCAACAACAGTAGCTCCTATATAACGGTAAACATCAGCCGGGTACATTTTAAGAACGGCAGGGCAACGGCTTACGGCGCAGCTATCAGGGATTACGGCCAAAATGTACAACTGAAATTGGAATCGTGCATATTCAGCGGGAACCAGACCGGCGGTATGGGCGGAGCGATTTACAGCTCTAGCAACATAACCGTTATGGGCTGCACGTTCTACCAAAATATTTCCAGCGGCGAAGGCACGGCAATTTACTCCCCCAAAGAATACACTGTTCGTCTTATGGGGAACCTGTTCTACGGTAACCAAATACGGGTGGTTCATAATCTTTTTTATGAACAATTTTTACCTGGTAATATCTCATGTGTACGCTCCTATGGCTACAATGTGGTCGATGTTGCCTTTGGAGTCGATGCTGCAGGCTGGAACGCCGCAACCGGGGACACAACCGCAAACAACATGCTGGTTTCGCCGGTATCATTCAGATTGCTTAGTGGCAGCGAAGCAGCCAATGTTATTACTACTTTGCCCGAAGGCTACCCCCAGACGGATTTCTATGGCAATGCCATAGCCGATGGAGCGGCAGCGGGCGCGGTACAAAGCACGGCAAGCGGCAGCGGCTATGTTCTGCAGCTTTCGGTAAACAACAGTTCCCTGGGCAGTGTAAGCGCCTCGCCCGCGCCAAACGCGGACGGCTTTGTATCCACCGGTACGGTTAGCCTTACGGCAAGCCCTAAGCCAGGATGCGAATTGGTAAACTGGCTGGTAAACGGCGTTAACGCCGGTTCGGCAAACCCCTTAAGCCACAGCATAACTAACCATACCAGCGTACAGGCGGTATTTGCCAGAATAGTAACGGTAACGGCCTTTACCGATACCGCAGACAGCGCCACCACGCCGGGAACCCTGCGCTACGCCCTGACCAATGCCCAGGAAGGGGACATAATTCGCTTTACCGGGGTAACGCCCTTGACTAGCGCCATTGGATTAACCAGCGCCTTGCCCCCGGTAAGCAAAAGCGTAACCATACAGGGCAACGGCGTTACCCTAACGCGCAGCGCCGCCTGGACCGCAACCAGCGATACTTCCCAACTGCTGTACATTTACAACGACAGTTCCGCCATAACGGTAAACATAAGCCAGGTATACTTTAAGGGCGGCAGGGCAACGGATTACGGCGCTGCCATCAGGAATAACGGCGAAACGGTAAACCTGGAATCGTGCATATTCAGCATGAACCAGACCAGTAGAAGCGGTGCGGGCGGCGGCGTTATCTACAGTTACAGGGGGCCCATGACCGTTAAGGGCTGCACGTTCTACCAAAATATTTCAGGCGGCTATGGCGGCGCAATTTACTTCTCCAGCGGCGGCTACGCTGACATTACGCTGACCCTTACGGGGAACCTGTTCTATGGCAACACGGCGGCCAATGGCGGCCCGGTGGTGTACTCTTATTACGAATACGAAGTAACATCCAACGGCTACAATGTGGCCGATGTTGCCCTGGGAACCGGTACGGATCAAAGCGGCTGGGATGCCGCAACCGGGGACAACACCTTTACCGGACTAAGCATTACCGGCGCCCCGCTTACCGCAACAACCTTTGCGCCGGTAACGGGCCTAAATTCGGTAATACTATCGGCCCCGGAAGATTTCCCCGCTGCGGACTTTAACGGCGCAGCCAGAACCTGGCCCGGCGCTCCAGGCGCAGTAAAACAGTAAACTAAAAAACCTAAAGGCAAACAGTGCCTGGCACTATTTTGGGACTTGCCGCAAAGCGGCAAGTCCTTTTTTTCAAAAACAGAAAAACAGTGCCTGGCACTGTTTTAGTATCCAAAAAACGGCGTGTATGTAATTGAGCCGTCCGGGAAACGTTTAAGAGCCTGTTCACAATAATGGCAGCCGCAGAGACGGGGGATTTTAAGGGGGCAAAGCCCCCTTAGAGCCTGTTCAAAATCTGGAATTTTGGCGTTGCAAACGCCAAAATTCTACCTTGCAGGCTCCATCGAACCGAAGGTTCGCAGAGCCCGAAAATCGGGTTTTTTGTGGTCTATTGACCGCAAAAAACCATAATTTGAACAGGCTCTTACCGGCATGGTACGGCGGTATCATCCCTGAAACCCCGCGCTTTCCCGCCTTCACGCTATCATACCATCCGGTTTACGCGGAGGGGATATGAAAGGGAAAGGCGTGTCCGGCCAGGGGCCTGTAATGGTAAAAATAGCAAGAGCCGATCCCCGCATCCCCCTTCCCCGCTACGGGAGCGGGGGGGCGGCGGGTATGGATATATGCGCCTTTCTTGCGGAAGACGCCGCCGTTCCCCTCCTGGGCAGGGTTAAAATCCCTGCGGGGCTTAGAGCCTGTTCAAAATCGGGATTTTTGTGGTCTATTGGCCGCAAAAATCCACAATTTGAACAGGCTCTTAGGCTTGAAATCCCGCCGGGCTTTGAGGCGCAGATACGCCCCCGCTCAGGACCGGCAATCCGCTCCGGCTTTACCGCGCCCAATTCCCCCGGCGCCATAGACGCGGACTTTCTGGGTGAAGCGGAAATCATTTTGGTTAATCTGAAAACGGAACCGGCCAGCATTAAAAACGGCGACCGGATTGCCCAAATGGTAATCTCTCCGGTTATGCAGGCTTTTATTAAAGAAACCGCTTCTCTTTCTGAAACCAAACGGGAAAGCGGCGGTTTTGGATCTACAGGAATGTAAATGGTAATGGAAAACGCCTCAGCTGTAAGCGGGAATGTTGGCAGCCGTTCTTCGGGCGGGCTGCTTTTTTCAGGATTGGACCGGGAGGGGGAGAGTGAACGCGCGCTCTCTTTTACCATTTACCGCTACATCCTTACCGAAACTTTTTTTTCGTTTCTTATTGCATTCCTTTTTTTCTTTTTTATTTTCTTTGTGAATCAGCTCCTCCTTATGGCCCAGGATATACTTACCAAACATGTGCCGTTTGGACAGGTCGCTCTTCTTGTACTGTTTTCCCTGCCTTCAGTTATCGCAATGTCGGCCCCGTTTGCCTCCCTGGTGGGTACCCTTATGACTGTGGGGCGGCTCACCAGCGATAATGAAATCCTGGTGCTGCTTTCGTCGGGGCTTTCGTATAGAAACGTGTTTATTCCCGCGATAACGGTAGGGATAATTATCTCGATGCTTTCATTTTTTGCCAATGACGTGCTGCTTCCCGCAGGTACCGTGCAGTTTGCCCGGCTTTATCGAAGAATATTAACATCCACTCCGGCACTGGAACTGGAAGCCAATTCGGTTAAAAAATTCAAGGATACGGTGATAGTTACCGGAAACGTTTCAGGCAACTCCATTGATAATGTGCTGATACTGGACAGGACCAGCGATGGCGAGCGCAGGGTTATTATGGCGAATAATGCGGAACTCAAGGACGCCGGCAAGAACGGCCTTAGCCTTGACCTTGAACGGGCATTTATTCAATCGTCAAAAGAAATTATCCGCGAAGATTATGACTACGCTTCCGCCAGTTTTCTCCGCTACTGGGTACCCCAGGAGGACCTTATTCAGGCAATGTCTTCCATTAGTCCAAGGGAAATGAGTTCCCGCGATGTATTCCGCGAAATACAAAAAAAGACTGTGGACCTTAACGCGAGGCTTAATGAACGGAAAAACAAGCTTGCCACCCAGGCGCTTGCCCTGGAAGAAAGCCTGCGGCAGGGCCCTTTCGGGGAAACATGGAACCGGAGGGCAAATCATCTTGCTGGTTTCCAGCGGGAACTGCAGACGCTGGCGGGACTTAAAAGGGATCGCAGCCTGTCCATTTATTGGCTTGAATTCTACAAAAAATTTTCCATACCCTTTGGCGCGTTTTCGTTTATATTCCTCGCGGTTTCGCTGGGTTTGATGGCAAAAAAAAGCGGCCAAACGGTTGGTTTTATTTTTGGTCTTTTGATAGCGGTGGTATATTGGGCGCTGATGCTGGGAGGACAAACTATGGGGATTCGCCTTAACACTTCCCCCTTCTGGTCCATGTGGCTGCCCAATTTATTGGCTTTGTCGGCAGGGCTGGTACTGGCTGTTGTAAAGGTGCGGAAATGATACTTGACCGGTATTTGATGCGTCAATTTTTTCCTATTTTTTCTGTAGCTATCGCCATGTTTGTACTGCTCCTTTCCCTTATCGACCTGTTTGCGAATTTGGTGCGGTATCTTAATTACGAGGTTCCCTTTGCCGATATTATGAAGATAAGTTTTTATTATCTTCCCAAGAGTTTTTCCTATGCCCTGCCGATTTCGCTCTTGTTTGCCGCCGCCTACACCCTGGGCGATCTGTACGCCAGAAACGAGCTGACGTCGATTTTTTCATCTGGAATCCCCTTTTGGCGTTTCAGTCTTTCCCTGGTATTTATCGGGCTTTTTGCTTCGGTGTTTTCATTCTTTTTTGACGACATGGTTGTCATTCCAACGCTCAGGGTCAAGAATGAGCTTGCGCGGCGTTTTCTGCACCAGCAGACTGCGGAAAACAATTCGGATATTGTGATCAAGGCCAAGAATGGGCAGCTTATTTATTCGGTTGATTTTTATGATACGGGGGCGCAGGCGCTTAACGGAATCAGCATTGTGGAACAGGATGACGAAGGGACCTTTGTTTCCCTGATACGTTCCCAGCGGGCCACGTGGACCGGCGAATACTGGAGTTTTGTTAATCCCGTTATTTACTATTGGGATGACGGGCTGCTTAGAACCAAGCCGCTTCCCTATACGGACGCCTACCGGGAGCAGCCCGATACCTTTAGGCGGAATGCGGTAAAGGTAGATGAACTGCCGGCAAGGGAGGCGGGCCTTTTGGTGCAGGACCTTAAAACAGCCGGTTTGCCCTATATCGAAGCCCAGGCGGATTTTTTTCACCGGTTTTCTTATGCCACCGTTTCCTTTGTAATTATGATCCTTTCAATTTCGATGGGCGGCAGATTCAGGAAAAATATTCTTTTGATGAGTCTCCTTGCAAGTCTTTCGGCGGCTGTTGTTTTTTATGTTATGGAAATGATCAGCATGATGATGGCTAAACTCGGTTACATTCCAACGTTTGCCGGGGCATGGTTCCCGGTGGCGTCCTTTGTTGTTATCGGGCTGCTCCTGCTGCGGGGGGCAAAGACCTAAAATGACGTTTACCGTAGATGCCCGCGATTCCGCCTGTTCGGCGCGTACCGGAACCTTACGCCTTCCCCACGGAACGGTTACTACCCCGGTATTTATGCCGGTGGGAACCAATGGCACGGTAAAAGCCCTTACTGTGGACGATCTAAAAGAAATCGGTTTTGAAATAATACTCTCAAATACCTATCACCTGTACCTCCGCCCCGGCATGGCGGTAATGGCCGCATCCGGCGGCCTCCACCCTTTTATGCAATGGGATCGCAATATACTTACCGATTCCGGGGGCTTCCAGATTTTTTCCCTTTCCGCACTGCGGAAAATTGCACCGGAGGGCGTGTGGTTTCAGTCCCACATCGACGGTTCCCGGCATTTTTTGAGTCCGGAAAAAATCGTGGATATTCAGTCCATTATTGGCAGCGATATACAGATGCAGCTTGATGTCTGCACCGGCTGGGGCAGTTCCCGCAAAGATGCGGAAAAGGCCCTTGCCGTTACCGGGGAATGGCTGGGCCGGGCAAAAACCGCCTGGGAAGACAAACGGGCCGCAAGCGGATACCGGGGCAGTCTTTTCAGCATAGTCCAGGGGAATTTTTTCCCCGATCTCCGCCACAGGAGTGTTGAAGCCTGCGTAGCGGCGGATACCCCCGGCATAGCAATCGGCGGGCTTTCCGTTGGGGAGCCGCCCGCTGTTTATGCCGAAACCCTGGCGTATACCACAGCCATGCTGCCCGATGACAAGCCCCGTTATGTGATGGGCATTGGCACCCCTGGGTATATCCTTAACGCCATTGAGCAGGGCGTTGATATGTTCGACTGTGTGCTTCCCACCAGGGAGGGCAGGAACGGCAGAGTCTACACCCGCAGCGGCCCCTTTGCCCTGAAAAAAGCGAAAAACACCCTTGATTTTATGCCGGTAGATTCAGAGTGCGCCTGCAGGGTTTGCCGGAACTACAGCCGCGCCTATCTTCGCCATCTGTTTAAAACCCAGGAGATTCTCTGTTCCATGCTGGCCAGTTATCATAACCTTTATTTTTTGCATAAGCTGGTTGCACAGGCCCATAAAGCCATTATCGAAAACCGGTTCCCTGTTTTTAAAAAGGAATTCCTTGCCCGCTATCAGGAGGAAGCCGCATGAAGACGATTCAAAAAATGTCGGCAGGCGTTTTTGTTTTTTTTCTGTGCCTGCCGCTTGCCGCGCAGGAAGCGTTAGGCGATCCGCCCGCCACGGGCGCGCCCCCGGCGGATACCGCAGGCGCGGCATCCGGTGAGGACTCCCGGCTTGCCATTATCAAATACGGTACTGAAACCGAAATAGCGGCGCTTATCCAAACGCTGAAAAACGAGGGCGCCGATTACCTTGACAATGAAATTGCCGCCCTTGCGGAAAACACCCATAACCAAAAGATTCTGAAAGGGGCCTTTGATTTTTTTGCCGAGCGGGAAAAAGGCGGGCTTGAAGACCGGGCGATCAGGGCAATAGAGGATCGGGATGACGAGGCGCATGAAACGGTGCTGTCCGCCATAGAGTACCTTGGAAAACTGAAAGAGGAAAAAGCCGCGCCGATCCTCCGGGAAGTGCTTGACGCCGAGGAGCGGCGTTTTATGAATGCGGCGTTCCGGTCTCTTGGGAAGATTTCCGGTTCCGGCGGCGGGGCTTCCGACGAGGCAGCCGAATACCTTGTTGACTATTACACCAACCGCGAGCCGGGGGATGAAAACCGCCGCGATGTGATTACCGCGCTGGGCGCAACCGGATCGGCGCAGGGGGTTTCCTTTCTTGCGGAACTGGCCCTGGACAACGAAGAACGGATACCGCTGCGCATCGCCGCCCTTGATTCCCTTTCTAAAATAGCCGATCCCGCCGGTCTTGACGCGATTCTTGCCTGTGTTTCGGTAAACGATCCCAATGTCCGTTCCGCCGCAGTAGCCGCTTTGGGCCCCTTTTCAGGCGATGCGGTGGACAAGGCCATTATCGAGGCCTTCCGGGATTCCTATTACCGGACCCGCATTGCCGCGGCACAGGCAAGCAGGCAGCGGAAACTTGCCGCCGCGGTGCCGTACCTTAAATTCCGCGCTGAGCGGGATGATGTTGCCAATGTAAAAGACGAGGCTATACGGGCCCTGGGCGCAATCGGCAACAGCGAGGCAATGCCGGTATTGGAAACCCTTTTTACCGGGCGTAAAAACGCAGACCGGGCGCGCCTGGTTTCCGCGGAAATGCTCATGGAAAACGCCCCCGGCCAATACCTTGATCGCCTAATCGCCGAGTTTGACGAAGCAAAACAGAAAAAACAAACTTCCCTGTGCAACGGCTTTCTTAAGATACTCGGCCAAACCCGGACGGAAAACATGGCGGACATCAGCCGGAGGCTTATGCAAAGTAAAGAAGTCGCGGAGAAATCCTGCGGCCTTGACATTGCGGCTAACAACAGCCTGGTAAGTCTTGCCGAAGAAATAAAAGTCATCGCGGCGGATAAAAACGAAAGCCTTGCCCGTAAAGCCCGGCGCACGGCGGAAAAACTGGGAATAGGGTTATAGGATGAATATTTGTATCCGGGTAAAGGCTGCGGGAAAGCGCCGTGATATGCTGGAAAAACAGCCTGCGGAAATTCCCGGCGGCATTGACAGCGCGGAAAAACTCATCGAGCACCTGGTGCGGGAAAATGCGCGTTCCTATAACACGAAACAGATAGACGCGCCCTATTTTCAGTACCTGAGCGAAAAGGAGCTTGAAGACGGCGCGTACTTAGGCAGGATCGCTTTTGGGGATCGCAAAAACGAAAAACAGGCGGATGAGGAAGGGGCGGTACAAAACGCCCTGCAATGTTTCAGTGACGGCATCTACCGGGTTTTGGTCAACGAGACCGAAGCCCTGCCCGGCGGCTCCTTCAGCCTGAACGAAGGGGACACGGTAACTTTTATCCGCCTGGTGATGCTGGCGGGGAGAATGTTTTAAGGGAAAGAATCGCATGGAGGCACAGAGGCTCTAAAAGAGCCCGGGAATCGGGATTTTTGCGGTCTATTGGCCGCAAAAATCCACAATTTGAACAGGCTCTAAGAGGCTTAATTAAGGAGGCTGTAATGGATAATGACGCGGTAGTTGAAAAACTCAACAAGGAAAAGGGCCGGAATTGGGATTTAGCCAAGGCGATAATTGATTTCAAAAATTGCGGTTATACGACAAGGGAAAGATACCTGGGCATCCTTTACGAACTGCTGCTGGAAGGCGATCCAAAAACCTTGTCCGAAGTTTTTAACAACGGCCCCAGGGACCTTTTTGCCGGGGTTTACGGTAAAGAAACCGCCGCCTTTGTGGGCAAGGCTGTTTCCCGGCTCCATAGCAGCGTTCATTCCCCCAGCGCCTGCCGCCGCAGTTTCCGCACCAAAGAAGTTGCCCCTTACCTTGACCGCCTTGCGCAAATTCTGGCTGATCTTCTCTTTTTCCCCTGGGAACATTTTGATATGCTCCACGATTTGACCAGCCCGCGCAAGGCGGACGATGACGACAACGAAAAGGCCGGCGCCCGGCGCTTCCCCCAATGGCTGTATGGTGATTTTATCGCGGTCCGTATTGACGAGGGCGATGCGGATATTATCAAGGCCATTAAGGATATTTGCCTGGGGGACAACAATACCAAACTGTTAAGCCACGCCATTATCAACGGTATTGTAAAAAGCGAAAACAAAGAGCTGTATAAACTGTTAGGCGATATGCTGCTTGCGGCCCGCCTCCAGGAAGGGCTGCGCCAGTCGATTCTGGAAAACGCCGACAACGGCAGGGTCGAGGCGTTTATATATTTGATGAAGATCGTTATCGACAACGATCTTATCCGCTATTCCTCCGCGTTACGCGCACTTGACGTATGGCTTGGCCTGGGCGAAAGCTATGACGACAGGCGGACTGCGGAAAAACTGCTCAAGCTCTGTTACGCCTGTCTTACCGGTAAAAAAGCGCTTAACGCGGGCCTTGAAAGCAAGGATGTTACCGGGATTTACGCCGACCTCTGGGCCCTTTCGGTGCGGGAAATGAACGACGTGCTGGGGCCCATAGAAAAACTGATGCGAGGCGAAAAATACCAAAAGCTGGTTGGCCTTTACTTTGCGGGGCAGCTTGAAAACAGCGGCCTCCAGTTTGCCGTCACTTCAAAAATAATCGCGGGCTTTACGCCGGAGGAGGCCGATCTTGATATCCTGGGCCTGACAATCGAGAACTATCCGGTTAGCGGTTCCTATCCCTGGCGCAAGGAGGATTTTGCGGGGGAATGCCGCAAGAACCGGTTCCTGGCGGACAAAAAAATCCGGGACGAACAATTTGAAAGTCTTTTGGGAATACTCCCCCTGGTTCCGCAGAAAGGCTATGCTGCCGGGGGCAAGCCCTTTCCCTGGCGGCTTATTTCCCTGGAGCCAAAAGATATTGCTATCCGGCTGCTTAACATCGCGGGTTATGATTTTGAATCCGCCAAAACAGACCGGCTCATGGGGATCATGCCCCTGGCGGACAGTTACAGCCGGGTTACTTTTATCAAGGTTTTTCTGCAAAAACCCGCAGGCCAAAAAGAGCGGGACTTTTTGTTTGCCTCGTTAAACGACAAGAGCATGAGCGTCCGTTCCCAGGCTCTGGAAAATGTGCTGGCCTTAGCTGAAACAAAGGAAGGCAAAGAAAGCGCCGCGCCGCTGGATGAGGCCGAAGAAAAACTCGTTATTGATCTGCTTGCCCTGAAAACCGGGGACCTGCGCCAGAACAGCCTCAAAATTCTGCTGTCCCTGCCGGGGGACCGTCCGCTGGAAGCGGCAAAGATTCTGCTGGCTGACAAAAACGAAAACAAGCGGCTCGGCGGCCTTGACATGATCGCCCAACTGGTAAACCGCGGCAAAATAGACCGGCGGGAAGCGGCGGACTACATCGCCCTTATGCCCAGGGCCGGCGGCAGGGAACAGGTGCTTATCAAAGCCATCACCGCCGGGGCGGTCAAATACACCAAATCCAACGGTTTTGGCCGGTATAACCCGAATTATTGGCCTGTTTTCCCCGCGCCTGAAAGCGATCCCCGTCACAACCTGGAATCGATTTTCGGCCTTTCCCCGGAGCGGGCCAAAAAAATTTTTTCTTCCCTCTGCGAAACGATTAGGGCACACAAGGACTATTCCTACCAAATAGAAAACTACGACGGCGTGCAGGATGTTGTCCTGGGCGGCCTTAACTGGCCCAGAGCCAGGGCGGAACTGCATAACGATAAAAGCAAAACCATGCTTGAATGTTTTGTACTGCAAGAGGTATGGCGGGGCTGGATCAAGAAAACAGCCCTTACCTTTAGCGAAGTTTTTTATTTTATGTTTCTTGATGAAGTGAAACGGTATAACGACAGTTATGAGCCTGATTACCAGGACTGGGCAAATGCGTTAGTCGAAACTTTTTTCCATGCCGGGGACATAGACGCGCTTATCCGCTGGATGTCCAAACAGGAATACGGCGCCCTTGCCCTGCACATCATCCTTATACTCTGGACGGAGTTTTCCGAAGAAGAACGCTTTACCGCGCTTGCCGGGGCTTTGGCGGAGCTCTTCAAAAAAATCCCCAAAGAAGACTGGAAAAAAAGCATCGAAAACGAAAACAGTTACCGCTACAACCGGGAAGACCCGGAGACTTTTGCCGATACCAAAGAAACGCTCTTTATTGTCAGACGCTTGAAGGAAGCGGCGGTCAATGATGAACGCTTCAAAAAATACACCGCCATTTGTTTTGAACTGGGGCGGCTTTCGGGAATGTTTTATCTGGAGCTTGAGCCGCAGGACATTGCCCGGGGAATAGCCCTGGGCATTCTGGAAAAGGACACCTTGTACCGGACCATGTTCCTCACCAATCCCCAGAACCTGGGCGGCTACGCGGGAAAGATCCGCTACGAGGGCTATAAAAAGGACGTGGAAAAATACCCCCTGCTCAAAACCGTTGCCGATGAAGCCGCGGTCCGGGTGATTGAGATTGAGCTTGACCGGGGGGACAGCGAAACTGAGGTGAGCAAGCTGGCCCTGGCGATCTCCTGGCACGAGGGCGCGGAAACCCTGGTGAAAATTCTTACGGCCCTGGGGGACGAAACCTTTGTGCGGGGTTATATCTACAGCAATACCGCTGCCAAGAAAGCGGTGCTTTCCAGCCTGCTCAAGGCGTCTCATCCGGGCGCGGCGGACAGCGTAGAAACCCTGCGCGCCGCTCTGTCGGGCAAAAACATCAGCGAGAAACGGCTTATCGAGGCGGCCATGTACGCCCCGGCCTGGCTGGACCTGGCGGGGGATTACCTGGGCTGGCCGGGATTGAAAAGCGCGGCCTGGTACTTCCACGCCCACATCAACGAAACTTTTTCCGCGGAAAAGGAAACCGAGGCCGCCCGGTATTCACCCATCAGCCCGGAGGAATTCAACGACGGCGCCTTTGACATCACCTGGTTCTGGGACGCCTACAACACCCTGGGCGCGGAACGCTTTGATCTGGTTTACATCTGCGCAAAGTATTTGACCGAGGGAAGCAACCACCGCCGGGCGCAGCTTTTCGCGGACGCGGTTCTGGGCCGCCTGGAAAAAGACGCGCTGGCACAGGAGATCAGGGAAAAGCGGAACAAAGATAAACTGTTGAGCTACTCGTTAATACCACTGGCCCCGGAAGCGGCGGCCCAAGACGCGGTGATGAGCGAGGCCCTGAAACGCTACGAGTTTATCCAGGGCTTTTTGCAAGAGAGCAAAAGTTTCGGGGCCCAGCGCCGGGAGAGCGAGGCTAAAGCCTGCGCCATTGCC
>JAITHQ010000250.1 GCA_031279925.1 Treponema sp.
TTTTCAAAGCCCAAGAGCCTGTTCAAAATCTGGAATTTTGGCGTTGCAAACGCCAAAATTCTACCTTACAGGCTCCATCGAACCGAAGGTTCGCAGAGCCCGAAAATCGGGATTTTTACGGTCTATTGACCGCAAAAATCCACAATTTGAACAGGCTCTAAAGACTTCGAAAATACAAAATCGGCAAAGCAAATTACCGCCGGCAGCTTTTTTGCCACTTTACTTAAAGCCTTCCGGGTACAGAATAATCAGCGCCGGTCCATCCCGTAAAACCTGGCCGCAGAGCTTCTGAATACCGGCAGGGCTAACCGCGCTGTAGTACTGCGGCCTTTTGTCCAGCCTGGACAGAGGCAGGTCAAGCAGCACCGATGAGTTGGCGTAACTCTGGGCAATATAGCTGTTGCTCTGAATGGAAGATTCCCATTCCTTTTTAAGGGCTTCCACCGATTTGGTAAAAGTGTCGCGGTTAATCTCGGCAACGGTCCGGTTTAGCAGGCTTGTAACAGCGGCGCTCAGTTCCCTGGCCCGGCGGGGATCGCAGGCAAAATAAACCTGCATTATAAGCTCCCCTTCGGGAACTGGAGCAGCCGAAACGCCAATGGAAACTGAATAAACCCCGCCAAGTTTTTCGCGTATCTCCTCGGTCATTCTGATATCAAGGTATTCACTTAAAACCTGGGCGGCGGCGCTGGTTTCTTCGGTATAGGGCGCGCCGGTAAACCAGCCCATATACACCAGGCTGCGGTCTTCTTTTCCCTTGTAAATAATTTTTTCGGTTTTTCCCGGACGATCAAACCGGAGTTTGGTCCATTCATTCCATGTTTCTTTGGCAGGAATGGATGCAAGGTACGTTTCGATATAATCGCTCATTGTTTCTGTTTCAAGGTTTCCGGTAAAAACAAAAGTAAAATCGGCTGGATTAAGGCTGTGGCGGATAAAAGCCAGGGCGCTTTCCATATTTACTTTGGAAAGGTCCGCCAGTTCCAGTGGCTTAAAGTGAGGGTGTCCGCCATAAATGGTTTTCACAATCTCATCAGAAAATACATTGTTCGGATCTTCATTCCGGCGGGCAAGAATCGTCCGGTATTGATTCATCATGGTTTGCACCGCTTCAGGATCCAGCCGCGAATCAGTAAAACTCAGGTAGATCATTTCGAACAGAGTTTTAAGATCGCCGGTAGTGGAGGAAGCCTGCAATCCCCGGTAATAATTGGAAACCCATGACGAAAAGGTAACCTGCTTACCGGCAAGTTTTCTTGAAAGCTCGGTTCTTGGGTAAGGCCCCAGGCCGGAGGTTTGCAGCATCTCGATGGCAAGGCTTGCGGATATATCATCGCCGGAGGCGGCGCTGGAAGTTCCCCCTCGCGCCATGGCCTGTAGAATCACTTCGTCATTCCGGTTTTTGGTCGATTTAAGAATAACCCGGGCCCCATTGCTCAATTCCCACAAAACAGCGCCGGTTTCGGCGTCAACGGATTGTGCAAGCACAGAGCCCCTGGCAGGGACTTCGGAAAGAAAGCCTTCTTCCACCGCTTTAGCCCTGGGCGGGGCAATTTTCATTCCGGCGCTTTCCTTTACAAGCTGCCTTATCCGCGCCTCGGCGGGAAGATTGGCCTGTTCCGCTTCGGGGGCAATAATAAACACCTGCAGATCATTTGAGCTAAAATAATCTTTAACAGCGGCGGCAATATCCCTGGCGCTGATATGGGGCAGCATTTGCTGAACCGCGTCAAGTTCCCATTCCACATCGGCAAAATTCCCCCCTTCCAGGTAATAATTGGTCAGGGAATTAACATAGCTATTTGAGTACTGCCGGTCTTTTTCCAAAGCCACACGGCGCAGATCGGAAACCAGTGAATCGGCGGCGATTTTTATTTCCTCGCCGGTAAAGCCATAGCGGATCAACGATGTCCTTGTTTTAAGCAGTTCCGCAAGACATGCCTCGGCGGAACCGGTTTTTGCTTCCGCAGCCATCAAATAGAAACGGGAAGAAGCGCCATAGCGGGCGTTCCCCGCATCGGCCCACATGTACGGGCTTTCAGGATTCATTGCATCGTCACCAAAGCGAAGCAGCAACATACGGTCAATAAGGATATCGATAATTTCACTTCGATAATAGGCCAAGTCGTCTCGCGGCGCTTCCCTGCCGCGTTTGTAGTACAGATCGATCCGCGTAGCGGTTAGTTCAGGATCGGTAAGGATCATAATTTCGATATTGTCTTTTTTGGGCGGCGGTAAATCATACCAGGGCCGGTTGACAGGAGAAGCCGGCCTGTGTATAGAAAAATGATCATTCAGCGAGGCTTCAAGGGCTTCGCCGTTAAAATCGCCCACAAAGATTAAGGCCATGTTATCGGCCTTGTACCACTTTTTGTAAAAATTCTCCAGCCGCGAAGCCGGCGCGCCTTCGATAATTTCCGGCAGTCCAATGGGAAGCCGGTCCGCATAGGGCGAACCCTGCAGCAGAGCGGGCAGCATCTTCCGCCTAATCCGGTCCATTGCCCCCAGCCGGGAACGGTATTCTTCCATAATAATTGCCCGCTCATCATCCACATCCGATGGAGCAAAAGTAATGGCCCGCGTCCAGTCATCCAAAACCGCCAGGGCCGTATTGGGAATACGTTTTATTCCATCCTGGTCAATTTCAACCGGCACCTCGATTCCGTAAACGGTACTGTCAAAGGAAGTATAGGCGTTTACTTCCGGGCCAAAACGCATTCCCAAAGAACGAAGGTAATTTATCAGTTCGGATTCGGGAAACCGGGCGGTGCCGTTAAAGGCCATGTGCTCAACAAAATGGGCCAGCCCCTGCTCGTCATCCGCTTCAAGAACGGAACCGGCGTTTACCGCAAGGGTAAGGTAAGCCCGGTTTTCGGGCCTGGAGTTTTCAAGAATAAAGTACCTAAGACCGCTGGGCAGAGCCCCGTACTTTATGCTTTCCATAAAGGGAACCGGGTCTGTAGGCTTTCCAAGGTTTCCATACGCCGCAGTCCCCTTTCCGGGCAGACCGGCGCAGCCAAAAACAAGGGCAAGCAGGACAAAAATGCCCGCCAGCCAAGTGATCCTGCCGGATACCAATGTGTCTTTTTTCATATTTTAACTATACTGTATTTTGGACAAAAAGATTAATCACCTATAGAATAAAATTGATATAGAGTATAAAATAATAATAAGGACG
Source organism: Treponema sp. (assembly GCA_031279925.1). The sequence goes on from JAITHQ010000250.1 coordinate 3,179, forward strand.
GTAAAAAATGAGATTATTAACCAGATCTGATTTTGACGGATTGGCCTGTGGAGCGATTCTTGTGTATTTGGGCCTCATTGACGATTGGAAATTTGTGCATCCAAAGGATATTCAGGACGGTTTGGTTGAGGCAACGGATAATGATATTCTTGCCAATATTCCTTATATCAAAGGCTGCAAACTCTGGTTCGACCATCATTCCAGTGAATCCGAGCGGTTGGGAGGGGGGACCTATTTTGAAGGCGTATCCCGCAATGCCCCAAGCTGCGCCCGCGTTGTGTACGAATATTACGGCGGCGATGAAAAACTTGGCCGTTTTGCGGAAATGATCCGCTACGTAGACAAGGTAGATTCGGGCAATCTTTCGTCAGACGAAATACTGAACCCCCGCGGCTGGATACTGTTGGGCTTTATCATGGACCCCCGCACTGGCCTTGGGCGTTTCCGTAATTTTACCATCAGTAACTACGACTTAATGAAAGAGCTGGCCCGCGGCTGTGCGGAAAAAGACATAGAGCAGATTCTTGCCCTGCCCGATGTCAAGGAACGGATGGAAGTGTATTTTGAGCAGACCGGTAAATTCAAGGAAATGGTATCGCAATACTCCAAAATTGATGGTAACGCCCTTGTCATTGATCTGCGGGGGGTGGAAACTATTTATGCGGGCAACCGCTTCCTTATCTATACTTTGTTCCCTTCCCAGAATATTTCCGTGTGGATCGTTGATGGCCGGAACAAGGCAAATGCGGCAATTACGGTAGGCTACAGTATTATTAACCGCAGCGCAACTGTGGACGTAGGCAGTATGCTGCTCCACTACGGCGGCGGTGGGCATCATCAGGTAGGCACCTGCCAGGTTCCCTATAAAGACGCAGACCGTATTCTTGCTGAGATTCTAGATAAGGTTAAATAGGCTGTTTCTTATGTCAAAAGGGAGAAAGCCGGGGAACAGAGGTTGAAGGACAAGGCGCCGCTAAAGCCACGCGGCTGGTTCCTTGTGTTTCATGCCACGACTGCATTGATCTGTATCCCCGCATCTCCCCCAGACAGATAGGTTTGCCCCATCTAAAACTACAGTTTCCGTTCTGGCTGTTTGCGACATTTTG
>JAITHQ010000022.1 GCA_031279925.1 Treponema sp.
CCGGGGGTCCCGTATTACCGAAAGATATGCCGTCAAGGGCGCTATCCGCTCCGTTTCCCTTCCCATTCTCCCTTTATATCACTACCTGCGCTTTTTTTATATGCGCTGGCCCTGGAGGGGATGTGGGAAGGGGAAAGAGGCGGGGCGTCTGCATTTACTTTCCGAAAATAATGGTAAGCATATAGTCAGGATTCATGGAGGCGGTAAACCGTTTCTTCGGGCCGCTCATCTGTTTCTTCCCCTGCACCTCGGATTCGGATCCGCCCGCAGCAGCGACAGGGCCGTCGTCCTCAGAATGTTCAGGTTTTCAGGCCCGCGTCCCCGGCTCACCTGCGCCGCATCCTCTCGAAACACCACGTCAAGACTCCAGTGCAGCCGGTTTTCTATCGGTCAGTGACCGACTGTTCCGGTAAAACTCCTGCGCGTTCTTGTCCGCGCTGCTGATATAGTGCCGTTCCGTCTATTTCCCCGCCCCGCTTCCCCGTATCGTTTTCCCGTCGATGTTTACCTCGGACTGCACGAGTTCCCGCGCTTCCGTATCCATTGTTCCCTCCCTTGGATACTGCTCGTATCTTACCGTTTTTCGGTCGCTGTTACCGCCCCCACGCGGCTTAAAGGTATTGCCGAATTTTTCTGAGTATTATATACTGGGCTTGTTCAATGCCAGGCTGGAGGATCATGATGACAAATAAAGTATGGCTGACTGTTTGTGCATTGGTATTTTTTTCATTTCACCTCGATGCCCAAGATTCTCCCCGCAAAGGGCTAGTATTATCAGACAGTTATGCTTCCCAAGAACGTCCTGGTGATTTCTACGGCCAAAAAGATTCTTTAATGTATTATGATTTTTCATTGAATTTTTATGAACAACATTTTATGACCGAGGCAATAGAAGAAATAGAACGTGCTCTTATCAAGTATCCCTATGGTATATATTATTATATATACGGGAATTATCTTACAGAAATAAAAGATTATGCTAACGCGGAAAAAGCATATAAAAAAGCGATAGTTCGATTTGAATATGAGTTTAATTACCGGTATGAGGTTTTTCGTTATTTTCCCAGCGGCACTGGAGCAGATGAGCTTTTTTTAGCCATGACTCGAATGGCGCCGTTCGGGAAGTCTATTTTGCCTATTACAATCTTGCCTGCCTTTATTCATTACAAAGGTAATTTGATAAATGCCTTGAATATATAATTCTGGCTATCCAGCACGGTTATCCATATGTTGATCATATATTACGGGATAAGGATCTGTTAAATTTATTTAATTCGCCTATTGGATCGCGTGCGAAAGAGGAGATAAATCAAACATTCAGAGAGGGATTTGAACTAAAAATAAATATACAAAATAGGATTTTTATTCAATATAGAGGCACATATGAATTAGTATCCTATACATTTCACAATGACGGGACGGTAGAAAAAAACTATCGTGACTATAATTTATACAGATCCGGAACTTATGAAATTAAAAACTGGCTTATAATAATTCATTGGACCGGGGGCGAAGGGGATAAGGATAACGAGATAGACATATTTCCCTATATGGAAATAACAAATCAATGGGAAATAGACTATGTGGTTTTTGAAGAAAAAGCAATAGCATGAGCCACTCGTAAAACCCCGGCTGGGTTTGCGTCCGCCTCCCCTGATAAAGAAATTCCTAAACCCTGTAAGAGCCTGTTCAAAATCTGGAATTTTGGCGTTGCAAACGCCAAAATTCTACCTTGCAGGCTCTAAGCCTAACCCCGCTTAGGGGTTTGCTCTTATGCCCCGCGGCGGCAAAGATCGCCCGGTACCGGGTTTAATACAAAACCGGTTCTTCTGAAAGGTCAACAGCCCCTCATCGCGCATACGGCAGAGTCCGGCGCAGGGGAAGGCCGCTTTACCCATCATTAGGCTCTACACCCACGATTTTGATCCGGCGCAATTCCTTGCCCCCGCTGTTGAACAGAACTATCCCCGGTTCTTTGTGAAGAAGCGCTAACGCTGCTGGAAGCAATTCACAATTAATCAGCAGCCATTATACTCAAATTCCTCCTTGTCTTGTCAAGTGAGACTGTTGCAAAACTGAAGTTTTGCAATACGGCCTTCACTTCCGGCGCATTTCTCTAGGGCAACGATGATTAACTTGACGCTAATCATCGTTGCCCTCTGTATTTGCTCATTTCATTGCGCAAATACGGTATTAAAGTAGCATTGAATAATTCTCGATTGAATTATTCAGTGCTTCCCTAGCGGCAGGCTGGTTTCATTCCTGGTAAAAATCAATCCTTACCGGTCCCAAAAGCCCGTAATCCTGAACGCCGGGAGTAATAAAGGAAGGCTTTACCGGGTTGGAAATATGGGTCATTCGCGCTTTCAGCATCTGGTCTATGACGGCGTGGTAATTCCTTGCCAACAGGCGGTTGTTCAAGGTACTTGCCACTTCTATTTTTATGGTGTTCTCTCCTGTTTTAAGCAGCGCGGAGATGTCAAGGCTTTTTTTATTAAAATCGTAAGGCGGCGCTTTGATGTCATTCACATAAACCGCCGCCGAATTTCCATTGGTAGAGCCGATGCGCAGCAGCGCTACTCCGGCGACTGTCCGGTCAGACGGCAGGGTGAATGCGCTTGTGTAATAACCGATACCGGATACCGCGGGACCAATTGCGGGGATGTCTTTCCAGGGTTTTAATTCGGTCCTGCCCACGGGGATCATGGTTTTCGTTGTTTCAAAATACACTTCCCTTGTCACCGTGCCCAGGCCCCGATCTTCAATTCTCGTTTTCTTTGCTCCCTCGTTCCAGTCCTCGACCTCAAGTTCCCATTGGTCAAGGATAATTGAAGAAAGCAGATGGGTATTTTGGAAGACGGTTTTTCTCCCGGATTCTTCCCCGGTGGGACGCAGGGCTATGAGCGCGGCTTCGCCGGGCATCAGGGACAACGGGACTGTGGTACAGCCGGAGGTTGATTCATAGGGGTTCATTTTTACCGCTTCGCCGATCCAGCAATCTATGCGGTACGGAGTTCCCCCGCCTTCAACGCAAATAGAAAAGTTACAGGGATTTTTCCGGGTATACATATAGTTGTACATAAAAATATAAGTGTTATCACCGTCTGAACGCAGGCTGGTAAGAATAGTTTTGTTCGGTTCCGCGAAAGAGACACGGGGAAAGACTCCCAGTTCTACAAGCGTTTGCAGTGTTTCACTTTGCCGTTCAATCTCCCGGACATTGGGAAAGGATTTTAGCTCGTTGATTAGTTCGGCAAGATCGGCGTCGCTTTCATTGTTGAAGGGCGTCAATGACGCGGCCCTGCGGTTTGTCCGAAAAAGGGCAGGCCGTAATTGTTCGGTAACGCCGTGAACGATGACGACCGGTAAACCGGCCCGGGCAAGTTCAAAAATTTTCTTCGCGCTGGCCAGGGGCATTTCTTCCTGATATATAATAAGCGCCCGGTAGCCGGGGCCTTCCGGGCAAAGTTCGCCTCCGAAAAAAATAACGCTCTCATCTTCCAACAGTTGGGGGGCGAAATAATCGTAGGTAAAACCGGCGTTTTGCAGACCCATGTCCTGCCAATAGACTCCCCTGTTGGCGCGCATCAATTCGGTTTCGTAGAATTCCTTTTCGGTCTTGCCCTTCCCCATGGAGGCATATAGGTTATTGAAGTTGTAATCAAGCCGTACAATGCCCAGGTCCACCTGTGGTTTTCCCCGGCGCAGGAACATCTGGTAACGGGCTATCATGGCGGTCCACTCACTGTAATGCCTGAAAGCCGGCTGCCGGTCTCCAAAGCGTTCGCTGAAAAGTGGCCACATGCCCTCATGTCCCGGCCAGCGGGTGGCTTCTTCGGCCCCGGAAATACTGGAATAGCCGTGCAGAACTGTTCGCGTAACGCCGGCGGCGAATTGGGTGTATATTATCTGGGTGTAAAAATCCATGCCCATCTGATAGTTCATCTTGGAGGCCCCGGTTTCGCTGGAATAGGGTTTTCCGCATATATGGGCAGGCCCCGCAAGGTTACGGTAAGGCTCAATCTGTCCCGCAAATTCCAGGGACTCGGTTTCTATGCCGTCCACATATTTTCCGGGAATGGAAATCTCAAAAGGCATACCGTAGGATATTTCCACCCGCAGAGCCATTCCCAGGCTGTGCAGCCATTCCCGCATGGGGTTTATCATGTTGCCGATATAGAGATCCGTCATGGTCTGATACAGATCGTTCCGCAGTTTCCGGACAAACAGAACCGCGTCCGGATCCGCCGGATTCGGTTCATAATGATACTGATACGTACCGGGTCCGCCGAAAAAGGCGGCGGCCTTCGGCACAAAGGGCAGATAGGGCGTAATATCATAGCCCCGCCGCTGTTTGAATTCATCATTGAAATGATAAGCCCAAATCTGCGCCGCCCTGCCGCAGGTGGAAAGTTCCAGGGAATCCATATACATCTGCAGGCGGCCGTTTTGCCTGATGAGTTTTCGCATATCTTCACTCAGCACTTCCCTGTTCCAGTAATCAACCAGGGCGTCAATGCCGTAACGGTCAAGATAATTAATCGCATAGGAAACGCCCGCTGAAGGCGCCGCTGTTTGGCCCGTACCGTGGAGCCAGAAGGTAAAGAGTTCCCATTCACCGGTGGGGGCGGTCCAGTCCAGGTTTCCCGCTATTACCGCGCCGTTAAGCGGCACAACGCTGTTTGTATCAAGGAAAATGATGCCGTCCGTTTCTCCGGTTTTTCGGGCCGCAACCACAGCCACAAGTTCCTGCGCTTGTACGCCGGGCTTGCTGACAGCCGCTTTTTGGAGAGGGCCGCTTCGGGAACAGCCCCCGGACAGATGTTCCACCGTATAGTCCAGCTCTTTTGACGCAGCCTGGTCATCAGGCCTTATGGTAAGCAGATTTGCCGTAGACCAGTTTGCGCCGCTGGTAAAACTGGCGCCCATTTTCCGCGCCGAGGCTTCCCGGATTATCGTGTAACTGTCGTGCCCCCATTCTTCAGAGCCCCAGCCGTATGTGGCATGATCCACTCCCGGTTCGTCCATGGCAAGGAATTCCACCGCGCCGAACCCCGCCCGGTACAGCGTCTCAATATCTTTTGTAAGGGTTTCATCGGTGTGAAACCCTTCGGCAAGCCACCAGCGCAGTTCGGGCCAATATTCAACCGGCGGCTTCGTAAGAGCCTGTTCAAATTGTGGATTTTTGCGGTCAATAGACCGTAAAAATCCCGATTTTCGGGCTGTTTTTGCCGCCCGCTTTGCCCGCAGAGATTGGGTAATTTCGGCAAGTTTTTCCCGGTTGATGTTATACCCAAGGCCAAATACCAGCAGGCTGAGCAAAAAGACGCATGCCGGAATGACAATTACGCTGGCGATGATTCCCGTTTTCGCGCTTTCCGCCTGCGGCTGGTTTGGAATATATCCGGTGGCCGCCAGGATATAACCGGGAACAGCGCCGCCGATGCCCATTCCGGCTTTCATGACAAAGGATTGAATAGACGCCACCGCCCCCTCAGCCCGTTGTTTGCGGGTATACTCAACATAGTCTACGTTATCCGCCTGTATCCCATACCGCAGGGCCATGGTAAGGCCGCCGCCTATACCGGCGCCGGTAACAGCTACGTAAATCAGGGGGATATTGGTAAGTGAAAAAAGCCGAATCAGCGGGAACAGTCCTGAACAGGCAAGGCCGATGATATAAATTGATTTCTTGCCGAACCGGTTTGCCAGAAAAGGCATGATCACCATGACGGGTAACATCCCCATTAATGAAAAAAGGAAAGACCGGCTCATCACGTCAAAACGCCGGTTCAGGATATATGAAATAAAATAGATATTACTCCCGTTCGCTATGGCCTGGGCCGTAGAACTGATTATGGTCGCGATAAAGGTGATCAGTACCGGTCTTGAGGTAAGAATGGGAATAATATCCCGGAGCCTGTATTTCTCATCTTTATTCACCGGTTCGATCCGTTCATGAATACCCAGGACGCCGATGGTACTGAGGACCATAATGATACCCACGCCGGTGAAAATAAGGCCGTAATACCCATTCAGGGGAGTTACCGCCGATGCCAGGAACAGGGGAGCGGCCATATTAAACAGCCGCATTCCCGCCATATAGGAGAAGCCTTTTATCGAACTCAGTATGTTCCGCTCTTTACCGGAGTCGGTCATGCAGGG
>JAITHQ010000064.1 GCA_031279925.1 Treponema sp.
TTGCGCCGGTACTGTTATTGGCCGTTGCCGTTTCGGACGTTTTTGCCCAGCCCCCCGGTCCGCTTGTTCGGGAGCCCGCTTTTGAATTGCAGGGAGATTCGGCCCTGGCGGAACAGTACCTGCTTTGGGCAGAACAGGCCGTATCCGGCGGCCGCTTGACAGAGGCGTTAACCGCTCTTGAACGGGCCGCCGATTTTGCCGATGTTTCATCAGACCTTTCCTACCTTTTGGCCCTGGTCCGTTCCCGCAAGAATAAAAGCCGGGGCGCGGTACTACAGGCCCTTGATCGCGCCATTAGAGTGGGGCGCTGGTCCCGTTACAGTGAATCCAAGGCGCGGCTTTTGGAAGCGGAGCAGTTTATCGCTCTGCGGGGCTATTTTAGAGCCTTGGCGTCTCTTGCCAGGACAGACGCAAGCGCCGATGCGGCAGTGCTGCGGCTTGCCGCGCTTAGGGGCCTTGCCGCAAGCGGGGTGGTTTCGGGAACCGGCGGCTTTCCGGCATCCGTTGAATTCCGCCGCCGTGTACTCGAAACTATGGACCGGTATCCACGAGACCCGCGCCCGCTGCGGATACTGTTTGACTATGCCAAAAATAAAACCCCCGAAGAAGGCGATCGTGTTCTAATCGAACTTGCCCTGCGGCGGCTTCCTTTTTTAATCGAGACAGACCCCGATCTTGGCTGGATGGCTGCCCCGTTTATCCACGATACCGAAGAAGCGCGGCGTTTGGTTTCGGCTTATCGCGCGGGTTCCCTAAAACCCTACCGCGATCCGCATTTTAGGCCGCACCCCGCATCCATAGCGGTTGCCCTTCATTTAGAGCTTATCAGCGAAGAAATGGCAATCGAAGAATTTTTTTCGCCCCCCCCGGATTCCGCCGGCATGGTAATCGACAAGGACTTAATTCTTGCCTTCAGCAGCCTGCTTCAGGGGGAGGCGGAGCAGAATCTGTTTATGGAAAAACTCCTTTCGTTTACCGGAACCATCATTGCCGATGAAGATCATGATGGCTGCCTGGAAAGCCGCATCGTTTATCATTCAGGAATAATGCAGGAATACAGCCATGATGCGGATCAAGACGGCCTTGCGGACCTTTTTGTGGTATTTAACGCAGGCAGCCCCCAGTGGGCGGAACAGGCATTGCCGCCCGGCGATGAATCCGGCCAGGCAGCTTTTTCCGCCCTCCCGCTGGGGAACAATGAACGCCCGCGGGCATTGATCTTCTGGGAACGCTACCCTGCAGTTCAACGGGCAGCGCTGGAAGAAACCGTTTACACGCCCGCGCCGGGGAAATTTGACTTTAGTCCGTTTAGCTTTGTGGAACTCGCCGGAAGCGGAAGCTATGCCGGCCTTCTCTATCCGGTTTTAGAACCACAGTCCGATAAAATAGACCGGCAGAGCCTGGTTTCGTTTGCCGCCAGTATTCAGCGGCCCAGTATGGAATTTGATGGCGCTATCGAATGGATTTACCTTGAGCGGGGCCTGCCCTACCGGGCTGAAGAAATACTCAATGGCAGAATCGTTTCCGAGACTGTGTTTGAAAACGGCATACCGCTACTGCAACGGCTGGATATGGATACGGATTCACGCCTTGAAACGGTGCGCCGTTTTCGTAGGACACCCCGCCCCGGCCAGGAACCGCTGAATTTTAAAGAGGCGCTGGAATCTTCGGAAAGCGACTGGAACGGCGACGGTTTTTTTGAGAGCGGGGAAGTGTATCTGGAGGATGGCTCTGTTGTTTATTCTTTGGATATTGATGGTGATGGAAGCAGGGAATATTCTGAGATCAAAAACGAGAAATAAAAATGAAAAATAAAACAAAAACCGGTATTTTTTCGCCTTTTATTATTGCTTGGGGTTTAAGAGCCTGTTCAAAATTCTACTTTGAACAGGCTCTGATACCCCGCCGCTTCAAAATGCGAACCATAGGCCCGGCCTTGTTGCTTGGATTTTTTGCCGCCGCCCTTGTTTCGTGCCTAAGTTTTAAAACCCAGGAAGAGCGGCTGGTCCCCCGCCGTTCCGCCGATGAAATCCGGCTTGATGACATTAAGCGGCAGCTTGGGGAAAATCCGGTTGGGGCAATCGATCTTATTGGTATATACCGCGAGACTTCCAGGATTGCCGGGAAGGATGGCGGGGAAGACGCCGAAACCCTTTCCGCCCTTGAAACCGAAGCCGTGGAGAATCTGCGGAAATTGCAGGAAACCGCCATAGCGGATGAACGATGGGATGACGCGGCGTCGTTTAGCCGCTCGCTTGCCTGCCTTAGTGTGGAAAATGCCGGGCAGGAACCGGACTTGATTCTTTTTAACGCAAAGAAAAAACTCTCAGGCGGGAACGACCTTGGCGCGTTTCTTGCGGCGGTGCAGGCGCACGAATTGCGGCGGCTTGCCTTTGAAGACGCCTTGTTGTTTCTTGAGCGGGCGGCTGCGGTAAAGCAGCGCCGGGCGGCTGCGTTCTTTTACGCCGCCGTGGAGCGGGATGGCGGCGACCGGATTCCGGCGGCCCTGCGTGAATACGCCCAGGGTTCTGATACTGTTTCCGACATGATCCGGGGCGTTGCGACCGTTGTAATTGACCGGGGTATTAAGATAGAGCGGGGCAGGGGATTCGCCGATAAGGTACTTGGTTCGGCCTTTTTTGTAGACGCATCGGGCCTGCTTATTACCAACTACCATGTCATTTCCAGCGAGGTCGATCCCAAATACGAGGGTTATTCCCGCATGTATATACGCATGGGCGATTCGGCCAGCCCCCGTTTCCCCGCACGGGTGATTGGCTGGGACAAAGCCCTGGACCTTGCGCTTATCAAAACCGAGTACAAGCCCGAATTTGTGTTTTCCGTGGTAGACCGGGTGATCCCCCACGTGGGTGACACGGTACTCGCCATTGGTTCGCCGGGCGGGCTTGAGAAAACCGTAACATCGGGAATAGTTTCCGCCCTGGGCCGCCGTTTTTTGCAGATAGGGGATGTGATCCAAATAGACGCGGCGGTTAACCACGGCAATTCAGGCGGGCCGGTGGTGGATACATCGGGCAGGCTGGTGGGAATTGTGTTCGCCGGCATTGAACAATACCAGGGCCTTAACTTTGCCGTGCCTGCTGAACGGCTTGCGGCTGCCCTTCCGGCAATGATACAGGGCGGCAAGGCGGAACGTCCGTGGATAGGTCTTGCCTTAAGTGAAACCAGTTCCGGCGCGGAGATTATCTACGCCGCGCCGAATACCCCCGCCGCCAACCACCGCCTTCCCGAAGGCAGTATAATAAAAACGATCAATGGCCGCGAAATAACCGCTCCCCAGGGTATGCTGATCCCCGCCCTGCAGGACGCTATTTTTCAGTCCCGGCCAGGGGAGCTTGTTGCCCTGGAAATCCTGGAACCAGGCGGAGGGACAAAACGCCGTATTCTAATGACCGGTTCCCGTCCCGGGATTCCGCTTTTTGAGGCCGCCAAGGTGGACAGCCGGGAACGGCTCGCCGCTCCGCTTTTTGGGATGATCCTGGCGCCAACACGGGGAGATTCATATTCATCGGCTTATCTGGTTAAAAAAGTAGTCCGCGGCTCCATTGCCGATGAAGCGGGCATTTCCAATCAGGACCCCATCGCAATCCGGGGCTTTCGTGTTCTGGAAGAAATGGGCTATGCTTTGATAGAAATAGACATCAAAAAACGAAGCATGGGCTATCTTGAAACCTCCATGCAGCTCCCCGCCGCGCTTGATTCACCCGATACACTGTAACGGTGATAAAAAACGTAACGGTAACGCGGAACAATGCACATTTGCTTCATGCTTTCTTTGCGTCTGTAGAAATATTCGCTGCAATTGCAGCTTAGAGCCTGTTCAAAATCTGGAATTTTGGCGTTGCAAGCGCCAAAATTCTACCTTGCAGGCTCCAAAAGAGCCCGAAAATCGAGATTTCTGCGGTCTATTGACCGCAGAAATCCACAATTTGAACAAGCTCTTAAAATTTCTTTGGCAGACAATGCGAAGGGGGAAACCCCTTTATTTCCTTGAACTGCTTGTAAAAGTGGGAAACATCGGTAAAGCCGCAGACCTCCGCCACATCCCCAACCTTGTACTCGCCGCTGCTCAACATGTTCTCGGCGTTTTTGATGCGGTTTTGGATTAAGTAACGGTTAAAGCTCATGCCCGTTTCCTGTCTAAATAAAACTCCAAAATAGGTGGCATTCAGGCCAACCAGGCCGGCCATCATTTTAACTGAAAGCCGCTCCGAATAATGAAGCGCAATATACCGGATAACCTTGTTGATACGGGAATCCCCGGCGCTGGAATCCGTTTTATAGACAATAAATTCCATAAAACGATGCAGGATTTGCAGGAATAATCCCCTTGATTTGATAATATAGCCGGGCTGCTTGTTCAGCCAGGCAAAAGAAAGGTCGTGAAACATGTGGATAATGTCTTCTTTGTGCCCTACATGGGAAACCAGCGGGAAGGGAAGCGTTACGTCGCGGTTTTTCATGTTTTTTAGATGAAAATCAACCGAAAAGCAATGCATCAGCCGGTCGGGAAAAGTAACGCCCGCCCGTGAGGAACCGGTAGAAAGATACAACAGGTCCCCCGCAGATAAATCATAATCAACGCCATTAATTGAATACCGGGCATTGCCGTGGGTAACGTATGTAATATCGCAGGCATTAAATTTGTGTTCAAACATCTGCCACCCCGGAGTACACTTACGGAAAACCACATACTCAATTTTTGGCATTATTTCTTCATCAATTGCGATCGGCATACCTGCTCCCGGCTATATTGGACTTGAAAAGGATTTTAGTCCCTTGCAGATCCGATAGTTTCTGCTATTGATTATAATGTAAAAAATAAAGAATTGCCCTCCACAAGAGAAAACCTGGTTTTTTGTGCTTTTTGACAAGACCCGTTCCGGCGGGCGGTATACTATCTGCTGCCGGGCAGGAAACGCGCAACCCGCCCCTTCCCCAAGCTCATTGTACAGCGGGATGATTCCGTCTCGCGCAGACGTTATATCATAACCGCTCTACAATACGGCTTTAGATATAAGAATAAACCTGTTCAAAAAATGATTGTTTTACTACAGGCGCTTCCGGTTTTTAGGGCGATAAACCTGCCAAAACCGCAATTACCAAAAAGCAAGCCTTAATCATGAATTGTTTGAACACGTTTGATACTATGTTAAGAAATTTATCACGATTCTTAATTTTCAGCTATGTAAAAATTACATAAATCGTGTATTAATAACATATTTATTCATCATTTTTTTTATCTCCAAAAGAAAACAGCTTTCTGTGCCCGCATGTTCTACAGGATAAACGTCTGCGCGAGA
>JAITHQ010000085.1 GCA_031279925.1 Treponema sp.
GCCGTTGCATTTACTTTTTTCTTAGAGCCTGTTCAAAATCTGGAATTTTGGCGTTGCAAACGCCAAAATTTTACCTTGCAGGCTCCAAAAGAGCCCGAAAATCGGGATTTTTGTGGTCTGTTGACCGCAAAAAACCACAATTTGAACAGGCTCTTAGGTATAGTTGTTCCCCTTAAGAATAACTAAAGAAGGTCCACGGATTAACACGGATTTCAGTTCCCCAGAACCGGTATAATCCGTGCAATCCGTGGATTTTTCAAGAATTCGCCTGTTCCATGGCAAGAAGCTAAAATCGAGCTTCGTCTTTATTAAGTGGATTGACTATACAATGACCTCTCAAAAACACTCAGGGGCTTTAAACTCAGGTGATGGTAAATTGACCGGGCAATTTGTCGCCGCAATTGTCGGCCCTCCTTTTGGGCTAAAGGGTTTTGTAAAGGTCAGGTCCCTTTCCGGCCACATTGATCATCTGCTGCGGCTGGAATCGGCTGTTTTGCGCCAGAATGGCAGGGAACGCGCCTTGGCTATCGAGGAACTTATCCCCCAGGCCCCCGCCGTTCTGATAAAATTTGCCGGTTTTGACAGCCCAGAGGCGGCAAAGGCTTTGGGCGGGGCGGAACTGCTGGTAGCCAGAGAAGCTGCCTGCCCCCTGGGTCCCGGTGAGTTTTATATTGAAGACCTAAAGGGGCTGACAGTCGCCGCGGCGGACAGCGGCGAGATCATTGGGCATATTACCGGCATTATGGAAGGCGGCGGCGGGGAGCTTGCCGCAATTCTGCTTGCCGGCGGGGGAACAAAATTAGTACCTTTTAGAAAGGAATTCTTCGCCGAAATAAATCCCGAAAAAGGCCGGGCGCTGCTCCTCAATCTTTGGATATTGGAATGAAGTATACGGTTTTAACCCTGTTCCCCGAAATTACCAACGCTTTTTTTGATACCTCGATAATGGCAAAGGCGATTCAGCGGGGCATTATTGAGTACCGGGCGATCAATATCCGGGATTATGCCTTTGACCGGCACAAAACCTGCGACGACGCCCCTTATGGCGGCGGGCCGGGTATGCTTATGCTGCCGGAACCGCTGGGCAGGGCGCTGGAGGCCGCCGGAGCGGTAAAAAAAGGCGGCGGGCGCCTTTTTGCAGACAATAATGGCGTTCCCAGGGTAATGTACCTTTCCCCGTCTGGCCGCCCCTTTGATCAGCACTTGGCGCGGGAACTTGCCGCTGAACAGGAGCTTGTCCTTGTTTGCGGGCGCTACGAGGGCATTGATCAGCGGATAATAGATTTGTACATTGATGATGAAGTTTCCGTTGGCGATTATGTGCTGTCTTCCGGCGAGGTGGCTGCCCTGGCGGTGATTGACGCTACCTACCGGCTGGTGGACCAGGTAATTACCGCCGAATCGCTACACGAAGAAAGTTTTTCCGGCGGGCTTTTGGAGTATCCCCAGTATACACGCCCGGAAGTTTATGATACAATCAAAGTTCCCGAAGTGTTGCTTTCCGGGCATCATGAGCGCATCCGCCGCTGGCGGCTTGAGCGGCGCGTTGAAAAAACCCTGCGGCAGCGTCCTGATTTAATCCGGCGGGGCAAAGAATATGGGTATTTCAACAGGGAAATTGAAAAAATAATTGACTCTGAGGTAGAAGGAGATAAAACAACAAATGAACGAGATTAAGGCTATCGAAGCCGCCCAAATGAAAGACGATCCCGGCAAATTTAAGGTTGGGGATACGGTTAAGGTGCATTTCAAGATTATTGAAGGCAAAAACGAGCGGATACAGGTCTACGAGGGCCTGGTTATCGCCATGAAGAATGCCCAGATTGGCAAAACGTTTACGGTGCGGAAAAATTCCTACGGCGTAGGCGTGGAGCGGGTTTTTCCTATACATTCTCCCAGGATTGTCAAAGTTGAAGTGATGCGTCCCGGTAAGGTACGGCGGGCAAAGTTGTACTATATTCGGGAAAAAATTGGCAAGGGTGCAAAAATCAAGGAACTTATCATCAAAAAAAGCGCCAAACCCGCAGCCGGGGCAACGGACGCCGGTACGGCGAAGAGTTAACGACTATTCTCCGGGTGGCAGCAGTGAAAATACCGTCGCCTCTGGTCCCGTATACCGGGCAGCCGCCGGGGGAAATTCCGGTTTCCCAGCCGGCGGCAGATGGTACAAAAGCCCTGCCGCCCAACGCTTCCATTCCCGCTGTTCCCCGGTCTGTTTCCAGCCTTCTTGTTTCTCTGGGGCTTCCCCTGGACCGTCTTTCCGCCTTGGTTGTTTCATTTACCCGGTTTTTTTCCCTGCCTCTGGAGCCCTCAGCCTTGTCCGGGATCAGGCGGCAGGCGCTCAATGCAGCCGCATTGGAGAATTCCGGGCTTTCCTCCAGCCGGGCGGGAGAGCGCTTTTTGGCAAGCTCAGAACCTGCCGCTACGCTTGGCGAGGCATTGGTCCTGGCCGCAGCGGCGGCGGCGGATAAAAACGCGCTGCTGAGTCCGGCGGCGCTGGCGGGCTATGCCTGTGCCATTGACCCGGATCGCAGGGGAAAAGGCCAAAAAAACGGCGAACAGGGGCGCGATTCAAAAAAACAGGACGGAAAGGCGGATTCGGAAAGGCGCGATGCGCCATTGGGGACTGTTAGCCCCGCGCTTTTAAAAGAAAAACTGCTGAGTTATGCGGAACAAAACCCCGCGCTTAATATTTTAAATGGCCTTCCCGGCAGGAATGGGCAGCGATGGCTGGCGATCCCCTTCGATTTTATTCATAAGGGCAGGGAATACCGTATTTCCCTGCGGGTTCTGCTGGACGCTGCCGCCGGGGAAACCGGGAAAGGGCAAATGTGCCTTGATGTAGTTCAATCCGGTACAGGCGGGCGGCGGCTTTTTGTTATGGATTCCTCCGGCGCCGGGGCAAATGCCCGGCTGCGGCTGTTGCTCTGGCCTGCCCGCAAGCCCGGAGCGCTAAAGCGCCTGCGGGGGGCGCTTGCCGCGGTCATGGGCCTGCCAAAGGAGTATGTTTCGGTTTGTAATTTTGCGGGATATTGCGGCCTTACCGGGGAACAGCCGGAATCGCTCTTGCCTTCCATAAATGAAGCAGTGTAACATGGAACAGTGTAAAACTGCCGC
The DNA here is from genome assembly GCA_031279925.1 of Treponema sp. The sequence goes on from JAITHQ010000085.1 coordinate 3,118, forward strand.
CGCCATTGCCTATTCGCCGGAGGAAAGCGGCCCCCGGCTGCTTGCTTCGGGCAAGGGGCTAATGGCGGAACGGATAGTTGCCCTTGCCGGAGAAGCGGGGGTGCCGGTATTGGAAGATCCGGCGCTGGCGGCGTTGCTTGCTTCCAGTGCGCGGGTGGGGGAATTTATTCCAGCCTGGTGCTGGGAGGCGGCTGCAAAAGCCCTGGCTTTTGTGCTTGCAGAGGATAATTGATATGAAAAAAATTGCGGTATCTACCCTGAAACTGGGGATGACGTTTACCGATGCGGTGTACATCGAGGATAATAATCTGCTTGTCACGGCAGGGGTTCCGTTGCGCGATAAAGATATTAACAAATTGAAAACCTGGGGCATCAGCGAAGTTGAAACCAATGGCGAGTGCCAGATGTCAGAGGAGAGCGAAAAAGAGGGTGAAGAGCAGGTTGATTCGCGGCTTGCTCCGGCAAACGCCGATATCTCAACGGCCTTTTCCAAAGCCAGTCTGCTGTACTCTTCACTTGTTGAAGCTGAGGTGAATAAGGCCGCATACCGCATCTATTTGCGGTTAATTGAACGGCTGAACTCGGTTTTTATCGCTATTGCCAAGGGAGTTGCCCTGGACACTCACATCATGGACGAAATTTGTTCCCAATTGCTGCAGAGTGTCAGGGATGAGCGGCACCGGTTCATCGGTTTTATTCTGGGAGGTGAAGTTAAAGGCTGTGAAATGGCAAAAAGCTCGGTGAATACCGCTATCCTTTCCGCCCTTATTTCCCAGGAACTTAAACTGCCCCACCATAAATTGCTCCATATCGTTACCGGCGCGTTGCTCCATGACGCGGGTATGCTTCGGCTGCCCAAAGCAATCCTTGACAAGCGGGGAGGGCTTTCGGAAGCGGAACGCGAGCGGATGAAAAGCCACCCCCTGCTGGCCCATAAAATCGTAACTCAGGAGCTTCCCTATCCAGATGGGGTGGGCGATATTGTCCTGCAGCATCATGAGCGATGGGATGGCGAAGGCTACCCATACCATATTGCGAGGGACAATATTGACGTTGGCGCCCGGATTGTTTCCATTGCGGACGCTTTTGAGGCTATGGTAAGCCCCAAGCCCTACCGGAACTCTATGGTAGGCTATCTGGCTATAAAAAACCTGCTTGCGGACAATTCCCACCGTTTTGACCCGGAAATTCTTAAGGCGTTTGTTCTGACTATGGGGGTACACCCCATCGGTTCGGTCGTCCGCCTGAACAATAACATTATTGCCAGAATAGTCGAAGTCCGGGCAAGCGCCCCGTTGCGGCCAAAGGTGCAGGTTTTAGTTGACGAGGTTAAGCAGGTTTTTCAGCACGAAGACGGAAAAGTTCTTGATCTGCTAATCGAAAAAAACCTGTATATTGCCAAGGCAATTGATGTAAAAGAGCTTGCCAACTATGTGTAAAGCCGGTAAGGAACCGGCATTGGGGCCGGCGCAGCGAATTTCCCTGGAATCAACGCGGCCCATAGCCCCAAAAAGCCGCTGTTGCGCTAAGGGGCAAAGGGCCGGTATTGGCCGAAAGGGAGAAGAACAGGCGGCGGCGGCCCTGGAAGAAGCCGGAATGTGCATAATTGCAAGAAATGTCCGGTCTCCCTGCGGGGAGGTTGATATTATAGCTCTGGAGGGGGAGGTCCTGGTCTTTGTTGAGGTAAAAACCTGGTCCGCCTATGGCCTGGAAAACCTGCAATACAGCGTAAACGACAAAAAGCAGCGCCGAATTATAGAAACCGCTAAGTATTTCTTGTCTACCCATCGAGAATATAATGGGAAGGCTGTTCGTTTTGACGTGGTTTTGGCAGGTAAAGGGGCAGTTACCCATCTTGCATCGGCCTTTATGGAGCGTGTATGATGACGATGGAACAAACTTTAAGTTCCACAAGACTTGAACAATTGCGGAAACGCATTAACGATAAAGATTATTTGTACGCGGCAATCCAGCGGATAGCTTTGGTACTGAGTAATGAGTTAATAGATATGTCCCAGGGAGGAGCATATTATGAGCGGCAGCGGAAGAAGCGGAGATAGCCGGGGAAACCGGCGGCGATCATTAAAACGCCGGGAACGGGGAAACGGTCAGTCTTCAGGTCAGGATTCTTCCAGGGGTATGATAAAAAATGCTGCGGAACTTTCTCAATTAATCGAGGGAAAAATAGAAAAAAGACGGAACACTTTGGTTGAACGGCCCCGCTGGACTCCGCCAAAAGCGCCTGCGGAGCCCTTGCCTGTTGCCAACTGTGTTTGGTGCGGCAAGCCTATCAAAGATATTACGTTTGCCATTTCCGAACCGGATACCGGCAGGCCGATTCACTTTGATTGTGTTCTGGACAAAGTTGGCGAGGGCGAAGTCCTTGGGCCGGGCGATGCAATTGGCTATATAGGCGGCGGACGATTTGGTATAATTCATTATAACAATCCCCCGGACACCAGAGATTTTAAGATAAAGAAAATTTTTGAATGGGAGAACAAGGAAAACCGTTCTGAATGGCGGCAGACGCTCTGCGACCATTTCTCGGTAACCTAAGCGCCGCCGGATGAATAACCAAGTAGCACTCGATAACGAGGAAGCTGAAAAACAATTTCTTTCCAGTCCCAAAATAGTGGAAAACTATGATTTTTTGCGGGAGCTTGGCGTTTTTGCTTTTATCGACAGTCTTACCAGGGAGATTCGCAGTTACCGGAGCCTTCTTTCAAGGGGGCTGGATATTTTTAACCGCACCAGCATCGATGAAATAATGGACGCAACGGTTTGGCAGATTTCGGACCATTTCCTGCCTTCGTTTATTGCGTTTCTCTGGAAGCCGATCCAGAACCGGCAGGATATTATCATCAAGGCATACAAAAACTACAAGCCCGCCGATCTGGCGCTTCAATTGGACAGCATTGCCCCTTTTGAATCGTTTTTTCATCAATATCCAAAACCAATCGGTTTTGAGAAGCTGGTACGGAAACTAAAGAACAACAAGGCTATTGAACCGCTTAAAGCAGTGCGCCCGGAAATTATAATCCCCATCCTTGGCCCCTTTGGGCTGTATGGAATAATTCTGGTGGGCAGGAAAATTCTGGACGATGAATACACCAAACAGGAACTGCAGTTTCTTCAGCAGCTTATGTCTTTTGTGTCCCAGGCGATCAAGAATCATCTGCATTATGAACATTCCCTGCGGGATGTAAAAACAGGTTTGTATAACCACGGTTTTTTTATGACCCGTCTAAAAGAAGAAGTTTCCCGTTCCAAACGGAGCGGCTACGCGTCTTCGATAATCGTTATGGATGTGGATAAATTCAAGAGTTTCAATGACTGTTATGGGCATCTTGCCGGGGACCAGGTGCTGGAGAAACTGGCTATGGTTATCAAGCAGAGTGTCCGAACCGATGACATTCCTTCCCGTTTTGGCGGCGAGGAATTTACTGTGCTGCTTCCCCATACGGATATATCTACCGCATGGTCGGTGGCGGAACGGCTGCGTACCAGCATCGCCGAGATGCAGGTTCCCTGGGAAGTTCCCCTGCCCCAGGTAACTATCAGCCTGGGCATTTACGCCTTTGATCAGTACAGCGAGGTAGACTCCTCTGATATTATTCGCCGTGCCGATGAAGCCCTCTATATCTCCAAAGAGCGGGGCAGGAATCGCAGCACGATCTGGGAACTGGGACTAATTGGTAATATCCATAAATTAAAACAGGAGCAAGTGGAATAATGATTGGCATTATAGGCGCAATGGATGACGAAGTTCAGTTTCTGCGTGAATCCATGAAGGCGGGCGAGCTTGCCAAAACCGGCGGGTTTGAATTTTACAGCGGAAAACTGGAAGGCAAGGCGGTGGTTCTGTTGCGTTGCGGGATAGGCAAGGTTAACGCGGCGGTGGGCTGCGCCCTCTTGATACATACGTTTAAGCCGGATTTTGTGATCAATACCGGTTCCGCCGGCGGCATAGACCCGGCCTTGCGTTTTGGCGATGCAATTATTTCCACCGGCCTTGTGTACCACGATGTAGATGTTACCGCCTTTAACTATGCGCCCGGCCAGCTTCCCGGCCAGCCGCCGGTGTTTCCGGTAGACGAAACTTTTGTTATCCGCGCCGAGCAGGCGGTTGACGAGTTAAAACGGGAAAAAATCCTTCCCGAACATTTCCAGCATCGCCGCGGCCTGATTGGTTCCGCCGACACCTTTATGCACGAGCCGGAGCGTATTGCGGCGGTGCGCCGCCTGTTTCCCGGCATTGCCGCAGTAGAAATGGAAGGCGCGGCCATTGCCCACTGCTGCCGCCTGTTCTCCATTCCCGCCCTGGTTATCCGCGCCCTTTCCGACATTGCCGGCCTTGAATCGCCAATAAAATTCGATGAATTTTTACCAATCGCTTCCCGCCACTCGGCGGAGATTGTGCGCCGCATTATACGAAACAGCTAAAGCAACGCTGATTAAATG
>JAITHQ010000099.1 GCA_031279925.1 Treponema sp.
CATGTCTGCAAGGCTACGGTCTGTCTGTCCATCCAATGGGTGGAAGATACCCTGAAGGAAGACGCTATATTCGCCCTGACCGGGAAAAGAAACTGAAGAGAAAATCGGGCTCAATTCAATGCAGCGTAGTAGATGTTACCGAAAGTCCGGTAAACTATCCCCAAAAGAACAAAAAAGCGTATTATTCAGGAAAAAAAATGGCATACGCTGAAACGCAGGTCATTGTTGAGCGGAACAGTCTGCGGATCATTGATAGACAAGAAGCCAAAGGCAGTGAACATGATTGTAAGGTATATAAAGACGCCATTGGAAACGGGATCAGTAATTCAATTCCGCTTGATGCTGATCTTGGATACCTTGGAATAGAAGAATAGCAGGCAAACAGCTTTATCCCGATACAATCAAGTAAAAAGCATCAGCTAAGTAAACGGGAGCAGGCATATACCAAGCGGCTTGCAAGAAGACGGGTTGTCGTTGAGCACATTAATGCTAAAATAAAACCATTCAAGAGCATGACATATCCTTAACGGGGGTCATTACTGTAATCGTCATTCACTGAGGCTGGCCTTGATTTGAGGCATTATACATTATGATAGGAGGGTTTAGACAGTTATTAAACAAATTTAATATTGTTTTGGGGTAATTAAAATCATGGATATACAAAATAAACCATTGGTCTCAAAAAGAAATTTGTTCTAAAATATAATGTTAAAGACGTTTGGGATATTGTTATTGACAATGAAAATTATGAATGGAGAACTGACGTAAAGAAAATAAACAACCGCAGGGCAAGCCCTGCGGTATCTTTAACCTTCATGTTTTAGTCTGATATGGAAACAGCTCAAGCTGCTTCCCTTCATGTGTTTTTTCGTATTCGTCAACCTTTCGTCCTTGATCCTTGCCATATCGTTGTATTACTTCTTCATCCCCCTGTTCTCCTATCGTTCCCACATACTATCCATCAGTCCAAAATTCCCCTCCCCATAACATCTTTTTATCTCTGGACATGTCACATTATGTTCTTTTCGAATGATCTCGCTCGTCCTTCCATTATATGTTTGCTTTCAGCCGCGGCAAGCTGCGGGGTATTAAACCGTATAGGCTTCACCTAATGAACCTTGAACAAAAGAAAAAATATCTTTGAAACACTGCACCAACATGCAACAAGCCAAAAGGAACACGCCGCCAGGCGTATTGGCATACATACAGGGGCAGCAGCAAAACGCTGGTGTAAACCGTGATTTTTGTAATATTTTTCCTGCTTAAAACAATGGCATGACCGGGAATCCGGCATAAAAATAATTGAACAATGCAGTGCCGGCGGGCTATACGCAAGGAAGGATTTTAATATGAAAACAATCAGGAAAAGGGCGGTTTTGGCCGCAAGCATGGTTTTTCTGGCAGGGACGCTGTTTGCCCAGGTACCCTCCGCTCTGGGAAGCACAACAAACCAAAAATCGGTGAGCGGAGGACGGTTTGGGGGTGACATTGACAATTACATGGATACCAAGGGCTACAGCGGCATTGCCTTTAACCGGCATTTTTTCTTCATTGGCGGCAGGTATCAGGGAAGGGTGAATCCGGCGCTTGGCTATGCAGCCAAATTGGGCGATTATTATCTGGGGGTGTATTTCAGGGGTACTGTTTTAGCAGGTAATGACACCCATCATAATGCTCCCTGGGACAGCGCCTGGGATAAAGACGGAAACGGGGCCAGTAAATTTACGTTAAACGACAATGTGGCGGTGCTTTTCGGCGCGCCAAAAATCGGCGGTTTCCGTTTTGACTGGATCGCCAGCGATGAAACAGGTACTACCGGGCCGGCTTTTGAAAAATTCAAGGGAGTAACCAGGGCCTACAACGGCGAAACCATTGATTTTGCCGAGGGCGAGGCGGCAGGTTCCATGGGATTCGTTCTTAATTATGGCAACACCTTTGCCGAAAAGATCAAGGCCGACGCCGCCCTTGGTTTTGCCACACCCGATACGCTCAAGGTTTCAGGCGGTCAGGTTGGTACGGACTCATTCAAATTTATCCAGACCAAAGATATAAAGGTCTATATAAAACTCGGCGGCGGCTACACGCTGAACAGCACTTCAAGCGTGGACGGCGACTACAGCCTGATTATCATGCCCGGCATGGAATGGGAACAGACCAAGGGCTCGGTGGAAACCAGCAGAAAAGACGAAGGCAATTCCCGGCACATCATTAACATAAATTACTCGAAAACGTTTAACTGGGACGACAAAATCAGCATGAAAATAAAACCGAATGTCGCTTTCAATATTCTTTCCGAACAGGAAGTGTATGAAACCGAAAGCACAAGCGCGGACAATGGAAAACAAACAACATTAAACGTACTGCCGTCCGTTGCCCTGGGAGTCCAGTACAAGGCAACCGGCAGGCTGTCATTCTATACCGGTACCACAATAACGCTGTTTGATCTTTCCTCAAAGACCGGCAAAAAAGGCGCAGACGGAGCGGCCTTTGGCGACGGCAGTTCAGCTTCCGATATTATTCAAGGTTCCGAGGCGGGCTTTGAGCTGGGAACTGTCTTTGCGTTAACTGACACTTTAACCCTTGATTTTAATGCCCGCCAATTGATAAGCGGCATTTTCCAGAATGCCCCAATAGTTGATCTGTACCTTACCTTTAAAAAGTAATGCGTTTTTGCAGAGCCGCAAACCGGAATCCGGCCTGCGGCTTAGAGCCTGTTCAAAATCTGGAATTTTGGCGTAAAAAACGCCAAAATTCTACCTTGCAGGCTCCAAAAGAGCCCAAAAATCGGGATTTTTTCGGTCTATTGACCGCAAAAATCCACAATTTGAACAGGCTCTTATAGCTGTTTTTCTTGCAGGGCCGGTAAATGCGGCTGTATAATGGCTTATGTACACGTATCAATCTTTTCAATCGGGACAGATGCACCTCTGGGAAGCGTGGGGCGACGCGGAAGTATACGAAAAAAAAAGTTCCCATTGTCATAAAGAATGTGAAATCTATTTTATGATCGACGGGGAAGCCGAGATCGTTATCGAAGGCCATAAATTTTTTGTAGTATCGGACAGCCTGCTGCTTATTCCTTCAAATTATTTTCATCAGTGGCGGCTTCCTTCTGGTAAAGTGCATCACCGTGTAAGCATTCATTTTTTGCCGGAACTGCTGTATAAAACCGAACAAAACTTTTTTATGGATATGTTTTCCATGCCCCTGCATTTTCTGAACGGTTCATCGTATAACCTCAATTTTTTTATTCAATCAATAATCGAATGTGCCAAAATGGAATCGTCCCTGCAAAGAATCGCCTCAAGGATACGAACCGTCGCCCTGCTTTCACAAATGTATTTTCTACGTTATACGCATACCATAGAACCGGTGGTGCTGGATGAGCGCATACAAAAAGTAATAAAATATATCAACGAGCATTTACCGGAAGAAATATCGTTGGATAAAATTGCCCGTAAATTCGCCGTCAGCAAAAATCACCTGAACAGTCTTTTTCACAAAATTGTGGGAACGCCTATGATGAAATTTATCAGCGCAAAACGGCTGGAATATGCGCGGCGGGAAATACTGCGGGGCGTTCCGGTTACAGAAGCCGCCTACCGGGTAGGTTTCAATAATTATACGACATTCTACCGCGCCTGGAAATCGTTTTATGGTTCGCCGCCTTCGGAATTGCTGCTACATCATATAGAATCCCTCCCAAAGTATTAAGCGCCGGACTTGTTTACTAAGCAAACCGGTTAGTAAACAAGCCTAATACCGGTTTCTCAACAAGAAAAATCGTGTTTTTTGCAATATCGTTAGTTTCCAAAACAATATGAATCGCGCAAAAGCGGGGTACAATATTTTTAAAATCATATCTTTTTGGAGGATACTTATGAAGCAATTGAAGAATGTGTGGATGCTGCCGCTGTTAATCGCGGCGGTCTTTCTGGGATGCCCTACTCCCAACGACGACTATACGGTACAAAAAGTCGCAGTGGAACTTACCGCCGGTACGGGAGTGGATGTGAATGCGGATGATACGAGCGCCAGCGTCACCTTTGCCGGAGCAAATGGGCTTGCGCTGGCGCCCGCAGACTTTACGGTTACCGCAGGCGCTGTAATAAGCAACGTCAGCGTAAACGGCGGCACGGCCACGGTAACGGTTGGTTTTGCGGCAAACAGCGATACCTCAATCGAGAAAACCTACACGGTTGGCATTGCGCCTGAAAGTACGGTTATCAAGGGAAGCGCGACCGTAACCATTACGCAGGGCTATGCCGGCGACACCCGCAGAATTCTCCAGGCGGGAGCGGCGGTAACTGCGGCGGCAGGCGATACCAGCACGGCGGTTACGTTTACCGGCGCGGCGGGCTTAACGATTGTTGGCGGAGACGACAATCTGGAACCGGCGGATTTTACCACCAGCGCCGGCGCCACGGTAGGCGCCGTCAGTGTAACCGATGATACCGCCACGGTAACGGTTAGTTTTGCGGCGAACACCGATACCATGGTAAAAACCTACGCGATTGGCATAGCGCCTAACAGTACATTGATTAAAGGCAGCGGAACGGTAACGGTTACCCAGGCGGCGCGGGAAGTGCTTAACGCCTATTATGTCAGCTTTAGTACGGGAAACGATGAAAACGCCGGAACAGAGGCCGCGCCCTGGAAAACCATTGCACGGGTGAACCGGCAAACGTTCCAGGCGGGGGACGCCATTTTGTTCAAGAGCGGCGATACCTGGACATGGGACGAGAATACCATGACGGGAAAAGACTTCCTCGCTCCCCAGGGTTCCGGTACAGATGGAAACCCTATTACCATAAGCAGCTATGGAGCCGGGGATAAACCAAAGCTGGAAGGCAGGGGACTGGTAGACAATATAATCCGTCTTGACAACCAGCAGCACTGGGAAATATCCCGCCTTGAGATAAGCAACATGGTAGAGGGATGGACAAACCCCATGACACAAAACAACGACCAGGGAACATTGATCCACGAGAAAGATCTGCGCGGCATATACATTACCGGAGATAACGGCCAGGTCTTGAATGGTTTTAATATGCACGATTTGTATATCCACGATATTACCGGCCAACTGTACTGGATTGGCGGGGGCGCCTTTATAGACAACCCGCAACCGGTAAGCAGTTTTCCCGGCATGAAAAACCAGACCGGCTGGGACGCTTCCAAGCGCACCGGCGCGATTTTTGCCGAAACGTTCAAGGGAGACGGTATCAATCCTACTACTTTCAATAATATCACCGTGGAAAACAACGTGCTGGAACGGAACAGTTTTAGCGGATTTTCCGTTAAACAGCACCACGGCGGAAGCGGCGGCGTCAAGTGGGCATTTCCGGGGGCCAATGAGTACCCCTACAATGATTCAAACTTTAAGCCCCACACCAACATCACCGTACGGGGGAATTACATCGATCAAACCGGCTGGTACCACGGAGACGGTATTTACCTGACATCGGTACGGAACGCTTTGGTTGAAAAGAACGTGGTAAAGAACCCCGGCGTCTGCGGCATTGAACTGTACTATTGTGACAGTATTACGGTTCAGTACAACGAGGTGTACGGCAGTACATCGAAAGGCGGCGGCGACACCAACGGCATTGACCCCGATGTGCGGACTTCCAATATTATCATTCAGTATAATTATGTACACGATTGCGGGGACGGCTTTTTGATCTGCGGAGGTCAGTATAATACCGTCATTATCCGCTACAATGTTCTGTATAATAACACCAGGAACTGGATTCGGGATGTCGTGAACAACGGCATTATACAGGTATACAATAATATTCTGTATAACACCAAAGCCCAGGAAGAAACACCCGGTACGATGCGCTTTACCGGATGGAGATCGGCCAATACCAACAATGAACGGTGGGAGTTTAAAAACAATGTGTTTTATAACGCCCACGCCGGGACAACCGGCACATCGTTTATGACCGGTAATAACTCCGTTTATGCAAACAACCTGTACTACGGCGTAACGCCTCCCGGAACGCCCTCAGCAGATTCCTCGCCCGTTGCGGTCACGGTTGACGCCTTATTCAACGGCGCGGTCAATTTCGCAACCGGAACTTCCGCCGCAGCCGTACCCAACAATTTCGATTTCCTTAAACCGGCTGCCGGCTCGCCCTTGATCAACCAGGGCACAGCATATACCCCTGAACCAACAAGAATTGACGCGGTTCCCAACGGCAAAGACTATGCGGGAGCTGCCCTTTCGGGCAAAGATGATATTGGCCTGTTTGCCGCCGATTTTAAAGGGCTTGCGGGAATTGTAACCGACCAAATCGGTGGAAAAGTCCAGGGCGCGACTGTGAATGTTGGACAGGAGCTGTCAGCCACAACCAACACGGACGGCAAATTCGCGTTCTCCTCGGTTCCGTCCGGTTCATATACCGTCCAGGTCATCAAGGATCAGTTCGCCGGTTCGGAAACCCCGTTTGAGGTAAATGCCGACGCTGTGTCCTGGCTACCGCTGTCGGTAGGCGAGTTTACCGGAGGAAACGTTCAGAAGACCGTAACCGGAACGGTTACCAGCAGCGGAACAGCGCTTGCAGGCGTTACCATAACGATACGGAAGGGAACCGCCGAAGCAGGCGCGGGTACTACCGGCGCGGACGGCAGGTATTCTATTGCGAATGTAACACCCGACAGCGGCTATACTATCACTGCGTCAAAGGACGGCTACCAGACACAGTCTGTCAGTCTTATCCTGTCGCTGACCTCTGACCCTGATCCGCAGAACTTTGATATTCTGCCGTTGGTCGCCGATCCGGCGGCAAGCCCCGCAAGCGGATCGAGGCTGTTCAAGGGTGATACCATCACATTAAGCGCCACGACAGCCGGCGCCGCTATCTACTATACCCTTAACGGTTCAACGCCGAGCGATGCGGACGCAGAGGGGGCAAGCATCCTCTATACAGGCCCCATCCAACTATCTTCGTTCCCCATTACCGTTAAGGCCGCCGCCTTTAAAACCGGCTATGCCAATAGCGGGGTAATGACGGCGAACTATGCCGAGGCCCATCCTGTCAATATTACCTACACCGGCCTGAGCGCAAACGGCGTTACCCTGAACTGGGCCGCCCTTGACGGCGCGACCGGCTACGAGGTAAGCGTGTACTCCGCCGATGGCGAGGTTGCCACCGCGTCTCCGTCCGGCGCCAGCGCCGCAATCAGCGGCGCTTTTACCGCCGGAAAAAATTACTACGCCAAGGTGCGGGCAAAGAAAAACGCGCTCGTCTCCGGTTGGGGTATAGCGCGGTTCAAGCTGGGATCATCGCAGGCGGCGTGGTCAGAGAACTTTGAAACAGCGTCCACCACCGACGACTTGCCGTGGACGCTCACAAGCAGCGGCGGTAACGTGGCACAGACCATCGCCGATTTTTATTCCGGCAACAAATCCGGCAGATATTACTTCCAGGGTACCGGCGCACGGCATACGAGACTGGGTTTCAGTACGCCTGTTAC
>JAITHQ010000136.1 GCA_031279925.1 Treponema sp.
GGCTACCGACACCGACGTTACCGGGGTGTCTTCGGTATCATCTCCATCGTTACCGCCATTGGGGTCCGGGCAGGCCATCAACAGCACGGCAATCGTAAGGATTGCGGCGCTTGCTCCAAAAAATCTTTTCATACTTCTCTCCTTGCAAATTTTATTTCTCCGGCCACGCCGGATAATTCCTAATTGGTAACGGTGAGTTCCAGGCTCCAGTCGGCCAGGGTCTCAAGCGGGCTTAAAATGTCAAGCGATGGATCGCGGGAATTCATCAGTATCAAAGCCGTGCCCGCCCCGGGCGGGTTAAACCTTACGCGGTTACTGCCCGCTGCCGTAACGATCATGCTGTTAAGGCCGCCTGCGGGCGCTGTTCCGCTCCAGCTAATTACGTTCCATTCAACATGGGTATTGTCCGCCCAGACCGGCTCAAAAACCGGAACCAGCTGCAGGGCGGCTAAATTACCCATAACGGTATTATAAACGCCGGTATTGGGGCGGGTGGAATGAACAGCGGGGATGTCTACCGTGCTGTTTCCGGCGGGGCTTATTCCTATCTTTACGCCGTCAACCGGCACATAGGCGGGGTGGGTCTGGGGCATGGCATACCTTGGGGGGTTGGCGGGATTATCCGGCGACTGGGGGTTATTTTCGGGATCGTCCTCCGGCCCCAGCCAAATGCTGAATTGGGAAAATTCAACGGATGTTCCCAGCAGGGCAATACCGGCGTATACTTTTTCTCCATAGCGGATGCCTTCAAACAAATCGCTGTCCGTAATGGCTACGGTAGACGGGCTTGCGGTATTGTACAAAGCGCCGGTTTTGCTGTTCAGCACGGTCAGCATTATGCCGTCCGCACTCCGCTTTGCTTCCAGAATAAGTTCGGTTTTCCAACTGCTGATACGGGTGTTCATCCAATCCGGGTTTCCCGATGTCATATTGGAACCGGTTCCCCATGCGTTGTTTTTGGTATAAAAATAGGGCCGTACCGCAGCGCTGGCGGGGAAATTATCGGCGGTGTCGTTGGTGCGGAATATCATGCCGCCGCCGCGGGTAAGCTGGCCGAATTTCACATAGGGCTTTCCATCGTAATCAACCGCCTCTTCCGCATTGTACATGCCAAAATGGTAGCCCTTGCTGGTACTGCTGCCGGCGTTGGCGGTTATCCTGATCCGCGCCCGCATTTTAAAATCGGCCTCGATGGGGTCTTTAAAATAAAGAAAGAGTACGTCGGTAAAACCGCCGGAATCCAGTTTGGATGTTCCCATTACCGGTCCCTGGACTATATATTTGCCTGCCCGCTGCGGATCCCCGTCATCGGCGGCGTATCTGCCCAGGGTTCCGCTGCCGGGAACCGGCGGGTCAAGATCGTCAACGTCTCCGGGCATGTGGTATATTGCCAGAAAATCGTCCAAAATTAATTCGTTACCGTTTGCGTCTACCCGCTGATCGCCGCCTGCGGGCGGCGGAACAAAGAGATCGTTGGGCTTGTATTTGCCGTTGTCCAAGAGCGGGCTTTCACCGCATGAGCCTATTATCAATATAAGCAGCGCCGCAAAAGCGTATGGTATCCGTTTCATTGTATCCTCCTGTTAATTTGTGTCTGTCCATAAAGCCGGTTACTTTATAGACAGACCTAATTATCCCAAAGTCCTCTTGCGCCCGGCACGGCGCCAATAATGTTTTTAAGCTGTGCAAATTTGTTCAGTATGTATTTGCCGCTTGTTTGATCAACCGTTAAAAATGCCCCGGCAATGCTGCCGGTATAGGTATTGCACCAGGGCGCTATACCGTTTCCGGTAAAGGGCGGCGCGGCGTTTTCTACGTTTATAAGGCTGCCCGCCGCATCTATCACCTTAAGAATCCGGCCCGATGTGTTATAGGTGCCGCCGTTAACCGGGTCCCACTTGTAACCGCTGGCCGGGGACCGCAGCTGCACACGTTCCGAAGAGCGAGGCTCGTTGCCGTCTTCGGTGTAAAGGGAAACGATCTGGGTTACTACCGCATCAAGCCCTTCATAGCCTGCGGAACCGGCGCCGTAGATTGCGTAATTGCCCGGACGGGTTGTCATGTTTTCTTCAACAGTACGCCCGTTGTTAAAAGAGGTGCAGTGCGTTAAAAGAATTGCCGGATCAGAATTGCTGGTAAAACCGTCGGCGTCGTTGTTAAACGAAAGGCAGTCAATGGCATGATGCAGCACAGAAAGCCCTTCGCCGCCCATCTTAAAGCCGTTGCCGCCTGAACGGGTTGAAGTTTCCGCCTCGTAGTGAACAAGGATGCCATCGTCATTAATAACATCGCCGGTTTGCAGAAAGCGCCCGTTGGAATAGGCAATGCAGTGATCCAACAGTACGGCCCCAATGTTGCCGGTTTCTTTTTTGCTGAACAGATCCCAGCCGTCATCGGCGTTGTGGTGGGCGATGCACCAGTAGAACACATTGCCCTCTCCCGATGTAAGTTTGCTGGCAAAACCGTCGGCGTCTTCGCGCGAGGCGTCCATGTTGGCAAAGGATTCGCAGTATTCCACCCGGTTGTCACGGGGCCACATGTTTTTGGGGTCGGCGCTGCTGCCGGCGATCTGAATTCCGGTATCCCCGTTAAAATAGGTCTTAAGCCAGCTTATTTTGTTGTTGCTTCCGGCTATGTTAATACCTTTTATTTTGTTAGGGGTATTGATAATATGAAAACCTTCCAGTTCCCAATAACTGCCGTTCATGTCTATGCCTTTGGCATAATAATTTTTCTTAAAATCGATAACCACCTTGTCGCGTTCTTCGGCTGCCAGCCGCTTTGGCTTGTCCCTTGTGCCATCGTTGTAACGGGGAATCGTGATCCGCAGCGGGGTGTAGACTCCGTTCTTCATTTTGATCGTCTGCCCCGGCTGGACGTAGGCAATTGCCGTGTCGATGTCCAGGGGGCTGTCGTAAGTCCCCTCGTTAAAGGGGCGGCCATTTGCCCCCACCCAGATGGTATCGCCGTTAAACATTTTGCGGTTTACCAAAAAAGTTTTATTAATAGCCGCGTAATTGCTTATCTCGTAAACAGGCCGCCCGGAGGGGTTGTAGTATTTATTCCATTCGTCCTGGGTTTTGGCCGGGGTAAACACCACCTTGAACACATTGTCGCCTGAAACAAGATCGGTAACCGGCACTTCAAAGAGCGAGAAAGGAACGGCGCTGGCGTTGGTTTTTTCGTATGTCCAGACCCCTTTGCGGGACTGGAGGATATTGCCGTTCAGACTGACCGAAATAATCCCCTCCACATTGGAACGGCCATACAGGGTATAGCCGGCGGTAGACGCTGTTTGAGGGGCAACGATTTCAAAAGTGGGGGCAAAGGATGCGGGATCCGGCTCAATCTGGGGGGCGCTGTCTTCTATGCTTACTTCCGCGTAGGAAATGTTCGTTACCGTTACCATAGCATCGCGGCAGGCGAAAAAACCCACGTAGTATTTATCGGGTTTGATCAGTTTTACGGACGGATCGTCAACATGCAGGGGCGATACGGCCACCAAATCCGGCTCCGCCAGTTCGTATTCGAAGGTTTCGCCTATTATTACATCATCACGGAGTTTGTTAGGCGTTATACCCTTGTTTACCTTGCCCGCATTGGGGCCGCCGCTGTAGGGCAGCGGGGACATGCGGCCAATAAAGCCGTTGTTGGTTTTTTCCAGATACAAATGCCACCTGGTTCCGGTGCCTGATACCGGCGGATACTCGGTGTTTTTAAGCCCGCCGCCCGGAAAGGCCAGCCTGCCGCCTCCCAGATCGAGCATTTCACCGGCTGGAAAATCCGTCCGCTCGGAGGTATTGGCCCATTTGGAATAATCGGGCAGCTCCCTGGGCATAAATGCAAATTTAGCCTTGGAAGCATCGGCAACGGTGTCGGGATTGTCATAGGCATCGCCAACCGGATCGGTCACGCCGGATCGCCAGTACATTCTGACGCCGCGTTTTACCCCGCCAATCATCACCATATTTCCCGATCCGCCGGGCCCGTCGGGCCTACCCGCGCCGGTATAATACCCGCCGCCGGTGGCATAACGGATTTCTTCCATTGAAAAACCGGGATACTGCGGCACATAGTCGCGGGCCATAAGGCCAAAGGCTTCTTGCCCGTTCAGATCGGTCTTGCCATTGGAAAAGCCGAAGGTGTGGACTTCAAAATCGGCGCTTAACCGGAAATTTTTGCCGCGGTCAACTTCAGTATAAAAATAGGTTATTCCGTCTTCGCTGCCGGCGATTTTTCCGGCATTATTGGAAGTATTCACCGCCTTTAACAGAATGGAACCGTCGCCGTTCACCGTAACGCCCATTCCCTGGCTGGTGTTTTGTACAAGATCGCCGGCGGCGCGGGAACTGGTTCCGAAAGACAGCCTGAACAGGTTGCCCCCTTCGGCGGAATCAAAAAGTTCTACCGGATTAAAGCCGTCTGGATTGTTTTCTTTGTATACAGGATCGCCTCCCCCGGTAAATATTTGACACGTACCGGTCAGCAGAACCATACATATTAAAAATGATACTTTGTAAACAATTCGATACATTTGCATAAACTCCTCCGCAGGATACCTATCTCCATTTGGCTTTAGAGCCCGTTCAAATTCCAGATTTTGAACAGGCTCTTAGGAGAGAACCGCAGTTTTTGCAGTAAAGGATATACGCCAAAGCGGTTTTCTCCAGAGGGCAAGCAGCCTTTTCAAAACGGAAATTTTGAAACTGACTCACTTAACTATGATCATCCCTTCGGGGAAAAAAATAACGGCAAGTTTTTTAACTTTTCCGACCTTTTTTGCAAAAAGACAGCATTGTCCAATAATTAAACAGAATTTTTCTTTCCGGGCGGAATTATTATTAGGAAAGCAATGATTAAATCCAATCGAGGATTTAGCCATTGCCCTGGAGCTACTCATACGGAGCGAGCCGGAATTTATGCCAATTTACTGGCAGGGGGAAAATACAATGTTAAAACGAACAATGGTTATTGGCTTGTTGCTGATTGCGGCGCTGGCGTTTGCCCAGGAAGAGACCGGGTTTACGGTTACCGGGGATCTGCTTACCATAGCCGCCTTTGGCAATGCGGACGAAAAAGAGCAGTCAATCGGAAGCGGAACGCTCCCCGGCGTGTATGACATGCAGCGGAATGGGTATTATACCAGCGCCGCCCTTTACTTTTTATACCGGCCTGTTGAATTTATTGAAGGCTACGCAAAATTGCTGTCAACCTACCGGCCCGGCTCGCTCTATATGCCCCTTCAGCTTGAATACTACGGCCAATCGGATTTTGCCCTGGCAGTGGATGCGGTATACGGAAAAGTCAGCGCTTTCCGGGCGCTTGGTTTGGACCTGCCGGTCAATCTTACCCTAAAGGCGGGTAAGTACAAAACCGAAGCGTCCTATTTTAACAAAGTTTCCCGCTTCGAAACTGAATCGGTGCTGTACATGCTTAAAACAGCCAATACCTACAACTACGAGGCGGAAATAATCTGGAGCAGCGAGCTTAACGGTTCCCCCATTAAGGTTTCCGGGGCCTTTACCACCAATTATAAATTTGACGAGGCGACTGCGCGGCTGTACGACCTTGACGGCAGCGTCTCCGATCACGGCACTGAAGTGTTAAGCGAATATGCCGCCCAGATTCACAGTTCCCTAAAACTCCACGAAATGGCTCTGGGGCCAGGAAAGCTCCAGGGAGAGGGTTTGTTTGCCTCCAACGGGGCGGGCATTTATTCAGGCGTTTCCGCGGGGGCGGGCTTCCGTTATACGCTGCCAATACCCGATGCTGTTGAAATTCCTGTCGGCCTTGGTTTTGCCTTTTACGAAAAGAATATTGACGCTTTAAGCGGCAGCGCCCAGGCGGCCACAGCGTCATCCGCCTGGACTACCGCCGATATGCGGAATACCATTGCGTTTGGCCTTGGGGCCGGGTTGCGCTACAATGCGGCTCCTGTTGCCGTAGATGCGAATCTGGGTTTCTCCTATTACTCAATCGAACATATCTACCGCGATCCGCTGTCGATTATATCCGCCTCGCTTGACGCCCAATGTGTCTTTAATAACCGGTATATTCTGGGCGGGGGCATTATTCTGGGCAGCCTTACCGGCGCTGTCTGGCAGACTACAGACGGCGTAGTCGAAAGGGCGGTCAGCGGAGGGGCCTATAAACACGAATTTGCCCCGGCGGAAAATCTTGGCTACGAAATATACGCCGGTATCAGGCTGTTTAACAACAGCCGTTTTATCATTGGTTTTAATCAAAACAAGGGAATTGCAATGAACCGGACTCTGGAAGCGAAAGATGAGGGCCAGATCAAATACAAGCAGTTGGGAACGGAAAAGGCAGATGAAAAATACGAGATAAGCGGTCTCTTTATCAAATTTGCCATGTACTGGTAAGGTATGACCAGCTACGATATTGCCGCTTTTGGCGCTTTGGGGGACGGCGTTCACGATAATTCCGGCCCCTTTGCCACCGCGCTGCAAATACTCCACCAGGCGGGCGGCGGCGTTCTGCGGGTGGGGGAAGGACTGTGGCGCACCGGCCCCCTGGAAATTTTCTCTCACATTACTTTGCTTTTGGACAAAGGCGCCGTTGTTTCATTTATCCCCGAACCGGCGCGTTACGGGCCGGTGTTTAGCCGATGGGAGGGGGTGGAGTGTTATGCGATGCACCCCTGCCTGTTTGCCAAAGGGGCGGAAGCTATTTGCATTGCCGGAAAAGGCGAATTGGACGGCGGCGGGCAGGCGTGGTGGAATCTCTACCGGGAAAAACGCCGCCTGGGGCAGAGCGTTCCAGAAACGCCGGAAGAAAAAGTTTTGTCGCGGCTGAACGCCGGTTACGAAAACCAGCCCTCAGGCGGCGGGGGCAGGGGCATACAGTTTCTGCGCCCGCCGCTGGTTCAGTTTTTTAAATGCTCCGGCGTGCGCCTTGAAGGAATCACCCTGCGCAATTCCCCCTTCTGGACGCTTCACCCGGTGTACTGTTCGCATATAAACATAAACGGCGTTTTTATTATTAATCCGGCGGACGCTCCCAACACCGACGGCATGGACATCGATTCCTGCGAGGATGTGTTAATCGAAAACTGCCATGTGGCGGTAGGCGACGACGGCATTGCGATTAAGTCCGGTTCCGGCGAGGACGGTATCCGTGTAGGGCGGCCCTGCCGCCGCGTTACTGTCCGGGGCTGCACGGTGGAAGACGGGCACGGGGGAATCGTTATCGGCAGCGAGACTGCCGCCGGGGTTTCCGATGTGCTGGCCGAAAATTGCCTGTTCAAGGGAACCGACCGGGGCATACGGATAAAGACCCGGCGGGGCAGGGGAGGGACAATCCATAACCTTGAATTCCGTAAACTTACCATGGAAAATAACCTTTGCCCGCTGGTGATTAATATGTTTTACCGCTGCGGGGCCAGCCTTGCAGACGGTTACTTTAGCCAGAGCGCGCAGCCGGTGGATGCGGCTACGCCTTCGATTAGGAATATCCGTATTTCCGATATTCAGGCATCCGGCTGCCGGGCTTCGGCGGGTTTTATTGCCGGGCTTCCTGAATCGCCGGTGGAAAATATCAGCGTACAGCGCTGCGAATTTTTGGTTGATCAGCAAAGCGGCGTTAGCCCCGGTGAATCGGATATGTTCCTGGGGCTTCCAGAGGTAACGGAAAAATGTATACGGCTGCTGAACGTAAAGGATGCGGTATTTAACGAGATTCAGGTTCAGGGGCCGGAGCAGGCTTTTATTTACCGGTAGCCGCTATGCGCAACTTGCCGAATTTATCATCCGCCTGTAAAATATAGTATGGCTGCGGGAAAAAAACGAATAGGGCTGATACTTGCGTCGATCCACACCGGTGTTTCCCAAAATGTGTGGGCCAGTTTTGTCCGCAATGCGCTTATTGGAAACGCCAGCTTGTTTATTTTTCCCGGCGGCAGGCTTAACGCCCGGCAGGATTACGAAAACCTGCGCAATCCGGTGTATTACCTTGTAAACGAAGAGAACCTTGACGGCTGTATCAGCTGGAGTTCTACCATTCGTTATACGCAATCAAAAGAAGAATTTGAACATTTTCACAAAAACCTTAAGCCGCTCCCCTATGTAACGCTGGCCTTTAAATCCCCCGGCCACCCCTGCGTGGAATTTGACGCATACAGCGGAATGAAGGCGCTGGTTGCCCACTGCATTAAAGTGCATGGAGCGAAAAAAATTGCCTTTTTGCGCGGCCCGGATTTTCATCAATCCGCCCAGGCCCGGTTTGAAGGGTATTGTGACGCCATGAAAGAGGCAGGGCTGGCAGGCGGCAGTCCGCCCTGCGGCAATGGCTTTGAAAAAGGTATGGGGGGGGGGGGGGGGGATATAATCCATTAATTTCTGAGCCGCATAACTGGAACGCCGGAGACGCTGCCGCCGCGCAGTTTTTTGAGCGCCGCTCTCTGGTTCCCGGCAGGGATTTTGACACCCTTATCGGTTCCAGCGATTTAATGGCATTAGGAGCAATACACTATTTTGCCCGGCAGGGATACCATGTGCCCCGCGATTACCATGCGGCGGGTTTTAATAATTCCGAGGAAAGCCGGATAGCCGAGTGTCCCCTTTCCACCGTTCACCTGCCCTATGCGGGGCTGGCAGGCGAATCGTTTAAGATTCTGCTTAAACTCATGGGGCGCAAAAAACACCACCCCGGCGAAGATGTCCTTCTTAATTGCGAAGTTATTATACGGGAATCCTGCGGCTGCGCCGGTTTTGGGGGAAGCGGCGAAGAGGCGCTCTGGCGGCCACATTATTCCGGCAAAACGGATTGCGGCACGGCAAATATCGAAGAAAATTTAATAAAAATGACGCGGGATTATTTTAAGCTCGATGCCGCCGATATGAACGCCCTGGTGACGCCGGTAATTCACGCTTTTGTACACGAAGAGACCGGGTGTTTTTTTACATTGTTTGAAAAACTTCTTGTCCGTTTTTTTAATTCCGGGAGGGAGGCTGAAAGCCTTTTGCAATTTATCGGCGGCGCGGAAAGCTCCGGCCTTATTCCGCCCAAAAAATACCGCCGCGTGGAACCGGCCCTGTACCGGCTTATTTTCAAAACCCGCGAACAGCTTACCGCCCATGCCCGCTACGAAAAAGAACAGTGGAACACGGCCCTTAATTCCCTAAAGTGCGATTTGCTGGGAACCCGCGACCGGGATTCGCTGGTACAGAGTCTGGCGCGGCATCTGCCCAAAATCGGCATAAATACCGCCGCAATTGTGCTGTACGCCGACGAAAAAACATCGATTTGCGCGGGAAGTTTTTCTCCGCAGGGGATAAGCCCCCAAAAGGGAAAACGGTTTTCCGCCAGGCTCCTGGTTCCCGCAAACCTTAAACCGCACTATGCGGACGGCGTGTTTATGGTTCAGCCTTTGTTTATCGAAAACCAGTCGCTGGGATATTTTGTGCATAACATTCCCATAACCGACGGGGTAATTTTTGAGGAACTCCGTTCCGCAGTCAGTTACGCATTGAAGGGCGTTGCCCTGCTGGAAGAAACGGTTAAGGCAAAACGGATTGCGGAACAGGCGGAACGGGCCAAAACAGAATTTTTGCAAACGCTGGAAAACGGCCTGTACGATCCCTTGCAGGGGGTAATGGACCAGTTGGAACAGATGGAACAAAAGGCAAAGAGCGGCGGCGAAGCCCTGCTGGAAAGCATTGCCCGGATAAAAGCCTTTGTGTCGTCCAGAGAAGCGGAAGTGGGCAGCCTTATGGATTTTACCCTGGCGCGGATTGACAATCTTTCTTTGCGAAAAACAATTTTTAATATCGAAGATTTGCTGCCCGGCATTGGAACCTTTCCCCTGCTGTTAGGCGACACTGCCCGGCTTGCCCAATGTTTTTCGCTGGTGCGGGAAAAATACGGCGAAAATCATGCGGCGGATTATTCGGCGGCGCCGGCTTATGGCGGACTTTCCATTACATTCCGGGGAAGGCGGCGCGGACAGAGCGGCAGGGCGGAAAAGGCGCGGCAGTTCAGCCTGCTTTTGGCCGAGCGGATTATACTGATGCATGGCGGCGATTTTTCTTTGGAAAGCGCCCATTGTACCATTACCCTGCCGTGGACAACCTTGAGCGGGCAGGAGCCTTCCAAAAAACCGGTAAGCCCCCAGGATCACATTCTGCTGCTTTCCGATCCGGCTTTTCTGCCCGCGAATTTTTTTACCCTGCCCTGCATAAAAGACGCTGAAAAAGCGCCGCCCGGGCGGACGGCCTTTATTGTCTGGAACGCCGCCGGCGCAGGCCCCGAAGAGCTGGTAAAGGCGGCAAGCCTGCGGCGGAAAAGTGAATTTGCCGCCGTTCCCTTTCTTTGTTACGGGGAACCGGGCGCGGGGGAAAACACTGAAGCGCTGGGGGCCGCCGCCTCGCTGATTGACGCGGTAGAATTTGCCCTAAAGGCTCCAAAGAAAGGGGCGATTCTCTTTATTGGGCCATGGGAACACGGCGACAATGGCCTTGAGCAGATTATTGCTTTTGGGGAAGCAGGGGAAGAATTCAACCTTGAAAAAATGCACATCGATTCCATGCCGGCCTTTAACGAAACAGTGGGCGAGATAATCCCCTCGCTGATTATTTTCAATACGCTTAATACTGCCGGGGCTGCGGCGGTGCGGCAGCATCCTTTAACGGTAATGGTTCCCATAATAATGATCAGCGACCGGATAGACAATGCGGGGGATGTTATGACCCTAAGCCAATATTCACGGCTGGTTATCTGCCACCGGGCGGCTGCCCTTTCCGCAGAATTCAAGGCGCGGGTAAAAGCCTTTATCGGCGGGGACGAAATTCTTCCGCCCCATACGGGGGTGCTGGTTAAAAAGGCGATCCTCTACTTTGGCCAGCACGCCGAATCCCATATTTCCCGGTGGAAACTGGCGGACTCGGTTAATGTCAGCGAGGATTACCTGACGCGGATTTTTCACCGCGAAATGGGCCTGCCCCTTTGGGACTATCTTAACCGTTACCGTATTTTTCTTGCCGCTGAACTGCTCCGCCGGACCGATAACACCATTCAGGAGATCGCCAGCCGGACCGGGTTTCAGGATCAATCGTATTTCTGCCGGGTTTTCAAGAAAATTTACGGCCTGCCGCCTGGTCATTTGCGGAAAAAATAGAAATGAGGAAAGAGAGGGAGGAAAGAGAGAGGAAGTGCAAAACGGCGCCTGGCGCCAAATTTCACTAAAAGGAAGCGCTCTTAACTGCCGCTTGCTATTTTCTAATAGGCGAAGAGACCTTTTGTTTTTACATTAAAATCAATGAGCCGATGCGGAACAATCGGGAATTATTTGACGTCCAGGGAGCGGTATTCTTTGCAGGTGCAGCCCGCGATTTCCCGGAATACCTTGCTAAAATAGTAGGGGTTTGAAAAACCGGCTTTTTC
>JAITHQ010000182.1 GCA_031279925.1 Treponema sp.
AACAGGCTCTTAGGCATTACCGGATTTATTTTGGTTCAACGGTTACGGAGCGGGAAGTAGGAAGGGCCAAACGGCGACTGTCGCCGTTTCCCAAAATGCCTGGCGCCGTTTTCCGGGCGCGGGGGCGGCAGCCCGCGAACACCACCCCCTACTCCCCACAAGAATAAAGCTCTTCGGTATGCCAAACGGCTTTGCCGTCTTTTCTTCCGGTAAAGAGAACGTGTTCAGTGTACCCCGCTTTAAGAAGCGTTTTATACGCCGCCGGATAATTACCGTCCAGTTCTTCAGCGCTGTGGGCATCGGCGCTTATCAAAATGGGAATATGGTTTTGCCTAAAAACACGCAATACCGCCAGCGAAGGGTAGGTGTCGCTGGTGCGCTTCCGGTTAAGGCCGCCGGTGTTGATCTCGGCGGCCAGCCCTGCCTGGCCAAGAGAGCGGGCTGTCTCGGCTATCCGCCTGGAATAGGCTTCGCTTTCAATATTGAACCAGCGGCTTTCCTGGTTGTTTTTCTTTATCAGGTCGACATGCCCCAGAATATCAAATCCCCCCAGGGCTGTCATCTCCGCAACCGCATCCCAATAGGCGTGCATCAACGCTTCCCCGCTTCCGTTAAAGCTATTTTCTATGCCCCGTTCCAGTTCCTGTATGGGGCCGTCCACGGTAAACGGCTCACCGGACGGGGGCACAATATAATGAACGGAACCGATGATAAAGTCTACGTTTAGGCCAACAATATCCCGGTCCAGGGCGGAACGCAGCCCTTTGATGTAGTCACATTCAAGGCCCAGATACACCGCCAGTTTTCCTTCCCACCGGCGGCGGGCAGCATAAACCGCTTCTATATAGTCCCCCAGGCGCTCATCCTGCAAATGCCAGTTGGATTGTATCCCTGTTTTGCCAATCGGCGCATGGGCGCTAAAACCTATTGCCCCCAGGCATTTTTCAAACGCGGCCCGGCACATTAGCTCGACATCATCCCTGCCATCGCAGAATTTGGTGTGCGTATGCAGACTGGAAAGATTCAGCCTGTTTTGTAGACAGGGTTCAGGGGGCTTTGCCATTACAATAGAATACACTGGAGAATTGGCATTAACAAGCGCGGTTAAGACAGGGCTTAGAGCCTGTTCAAAATCTGGAATTTTGGCGTTATAGTTGCTCCCCTTAAGAATAACTAAAGAAGGTCCACGGATTACATGGATTAACACGGATTTCAGTTCCCCAGAACCGGTATAATCCATAAAAATCCGTGCAATCCGTGGATTTAATCAGCGGCTGTTTCGGTAATACGGGTAAGAAGCAATTATTGCTTTCATCGGAACGATGTGCTATTATAAGCCATGTTTACTATAAGCCCCTGCGCCGCAGGCTGCGGACGGCCCGCCATTAGCGGTTCTAATATTTGTTTTATTCACCAGGCGCAGCCAGAGCAGGAAATCCGGCGAGTCAGCGAATATATTACGCAGAATAAAACCATTAAGGACTTGTGTGTGCCGGGGATGCGTTTTGAAAACATTGATTTTTCTGAACGCAAGTTTTACGGCTGTAATTTTCGGGATACGGCTTTTACAAAATGTACCCTTTCAAAAACGGTAATGCGGATGTGTTTTTTTGACTTTGCCAATTTCAATGGCTGTGATTTTTCCAAATCGGACCTTCAGTTTTTGTCTTTTGCCGGCGCGCGGTTTCGCAGCTGCACTTTTGAGGGCTCCGAGCTGCTTCATGCGAATTTTCTGGGAGCGACTGTTTTCCAAACTTCCTTTAGTAATTCAAATCTCTATAACAGCCGGTTTATTAATGCTGAATTGGAGGATTCAAAATTTATCGACTGCAACCTGAAACGGACTTATTTTATCAGCGCCCATGAAAAAGAAATTGTTTTTAAGTCCTCCAACACAGCGGAAGCGGTTTTTGAACTGGAAGAATAAATGAAACTTTTTTTTCACTACTGTTCATTTGGTTTCAGCAACTGCTATGTGCTGGGAGCGGAGAAAGCCCAAAACAGGAATGTCCCTTTGGTTCCGAATTCTTCTTTGGATGCGATAATCGTCGATCCTGGCTGTATGGACGAACAGCTTCTTGAATATATAGAAAATAATGATTTTAACCTGCGGGCGGTGCTGATTACCCATGATCATCTAGGTCACGTGCATGGCCTGCGGACATTAAAGCGGATTTACAATGCCGAAGTTTTTGCGATAAACCGGCTTATTCTGGATCACAGGACCACGCTGGTAAGGGACGGAGACAAATTGAATATTGGCCCGTTTACGATAGAAGTAATTTCGATTCCTGGTCATTCTGCGGATTCGGCGGTCTACTGGATCGACACCCTGCTTTTTACCGGTGATGTTCTAACTTCCGGGCTTGTAGGCCAGACTGCCAGCACTTATGGAGCGGCAACGCAGATAAACAAACTCCGCAGCCGGCTGCTCTCGCTGCCCGGCGATTACACGGTGCTGCCCGGTCATGGCCCCCCCTCGACACTGGAGGCCGAGCGCCGCTTCAATGTGGGTATCAATCAGTTTGATGAAATGAAAAAACGCAAACCGGTGTTTAGGCTCAACATATAGGCGCCGTTGCGGTCCGGCAAGGTTCATGCCGCAAAAAATGGGGGCGGAACGCAAAGTATGCAAGAAGGGCGCGGCGATGGCAAAAAGAGCCGCTGTTGAGAAGGTTTTAGCAAACAAGTATAGTTGTTCCCCTTAAGAGCCTGTTCAAAATCTGGAATTTTGGCGTTGCAAACGCCAAAATTCTACCTTGCAGGCTCCATCGAACCGAAGGTTCGCAGAGCCCGAAAATCGGGATTTTTACGGTCTATTGGCCGCAAAAATCCACAATTTGAACAGGCTCTAAGAATAACTAAA
>JAITHQ010000261.1 GCA_031279925.1 Treponema sp.
GACTTAAGGAACGCTTCATTATTCTTGCTTTTCTTCATTTTGTCAACCAGAAGCTCGATAATCTCGATTTCGTCCATGGGGTTTATAACCTTGCGGAGTATCCACATCTTTTGGAGTTCTTCTTCGGAAAGCAGAAGTTCCTCCTTGCGGGTACCGGATTTTTTTATGTTGATCGCCGGGTAGAGGCGGCGGTCGGAAATGCGGCGGTCAAGGTTAATTTCCATGTTGCCGGTGCCTTTGAATTCCTCAAAGATAACTTCGTCCATGCGGCTGCCGGTTTCCACCAGGGCTGTTGAAATAATGGTAAGGCTGCCGCCTTCTTCGATGTTACGGGCGGCGCCGAAAAACCGTTTGGGTTTGTGCAGGGCGTTGCTGTCCACGCCGCCTGAAAGTATTTTGCCCGATGTAGGTACAGTCTGGTTGTAGGCCCGCGCCAAACGGGTAATGGAGTCAAGCAGGATAACCACGTCTTTTTTGTGTTCCACCAGGCGCTTGGCCTTTTCCAACACCATCTCGGTTACCTGCACATGGCGGGTGGCCTGCTCGTCAAAAGTTGAAGAGACAACCTCGGCCCGTACGGTACGCTCCATGTCGGTAACTTCCTCGGGCCGTTCATCAATAAGCAGGACGATAAGATACACTTCCGGATGGTTTTTGGTAATGGCGTTGGCAATCTTCTGCATCATGATCGTTTTGCCGGTACGGGGCGGGGCCACAATAATCGCCCGCTGGCCCTTGCCGATGGGGCAGAAGAGATTGATTATCCGCTCGCTGATTCCTTCGCTAATGGTTTCAAGGTCGAGTTTTTGGTTGGGGTACAGGGGGGTAAGGTTATCAAAGGGGATGCGGTTCTGCGCCACCGTTGGATCATCGTAGTTGACCGTTTCCACCCGCAGCATGGCAAAGAAACGCTCCCCTTCCTTGGGGCTGCGTATCTGGCCATAGACCGTATCCCCGGTTTTCAGGGCAAAAAGCCGTATCTGGCTGGGGCTGATGTAAATATCATCCGGGCCGGGCAGGTAAGAATTCTGCGGGCTGCGCAAAAAACCGTAGCTGTCGGGCAGAATTTCCAGGGAGCCGTATGCGTAGATAATGCCGCCATTTTCGGTATGGGCTTTAAGGATGGCAAAGACAATTTCCTGCTTCTTAAGGGAAACCATATCATCGTGGGATATATTGTAATCCGATGCCAGTTGCCGCAGGTCTTTCATATTTAGCACGATAAGTTCGTTAATGGTTAAGCGCGGCTTGCCGTTATCCTGATCCAGCCGCGGTTCCGGTTTGCCGTACAAATCCGGCATGGAAGGCAGTTTGGGAAACGCAAACTGCGATACGCGCTGCGTGTCGGAAGGGAACGGGCGGGTTTCGGACTGCGGCGTGCTGTAACCGTTGTAGCCGCCTGAGTACCCGTTGGAAAAACCGCCGCCGTTTCCCCCAGCCGATGGCGAAAAACCGGGGGAAGATCTGCTGTAATGCCCCCTTGACCGCCCCGGGCCGCGCCTGAACGCCACATCTTCGCCGCCGCCGGCCCTAAAACCGGTTTCAACCTGCGGGGCAGCTTCTTCGGCTGCTTCTTCTTTCTGGGGGGAATCGCCGCCCAGAGTAGAGCGCCGGCTTCGCGCCCGTACAACAATGCGGCTGGCCTTTTCTCCGGCATCGGAGCTGTTTGTCTCTTCCGCCGGAAAGGCTTCAAGCCCTTCGTTTTCAGCCGCGCCGCTGGCCGCTGAATCCGGCTCCTGCTCAAAATTCAAGGTTTCTTCAGTTTCCTTGACCTTGGGTTTTCGACCCCTCCGTAAAACTCCCATTATTCAAACCACCTATGGATTTCCATTTTCCCGGTCAATAAGACCAGGATAAGACTAGATATACTCATTTTAGTCATTGCGCTCATTCAATTTTGAAAAGGGCTTTGGAAAGACCGGCTGGCAGCACGATTTTCCCTTGCTATCTAACTTAAATCTAAGGTTGATTTTTCAAAACTGAAGTTTTGAAAAACCCTCACTTTATTCCCGCAAAACTTTCGCTGCAAGTATTCAATTACTACCTTTCGCATATTTCCTGTAAGGTTATTTCTTGGCATATCAATCCGGTTGCAAACCCGCTTGATACGGACCTTTGGGCCGACGCAACTGCTTTACAATTTCTTGACCAACGGACTACGAAACCACATTTTTCAGAGGTTGAAGCTGGAAAATGAAGTTTTGCAGGCTCTTATGTCGAAAGGCATAAACACCAGCCTGGCTGCCAGGCCCGTATCTTTGATACACAGTTCCCTTCTGTATCTTTCAATAATAGTAATCCGCTCCTCCCTTGTCAAGCAAGACCTGAGTTTTTCAGCAATTCTTCCAATACAGCCGCCGCAGCCCGCAATCGCACTGCGTTGCGTGAACCGGTAAAATGGAATTGCTTCTCGATAGAATCGCCGTCTTTCCGGGCTACGGCTATCCAAACCGTACCTACCGGAACCGCACTGCCATCGCCATCAGGCCCGGCAAGGCCCGTTACCGACGCCGCTATGTCAGCCCCGCTTTTTCGCAGGGCCTCAAAGGCCATACTGCGGGCAGTGTCCTCGCTTACCAGGCCGTATCGTTCAAGCCGTTCCCGATCAAGGCCAAGCATGGCAATTTTTGCCTTTGCGGTATAGCACACAAACGAACCCCAAAATACCCGCGAAGCCCCCGGAAAACCGGCAAGAATATCCGCGACAAGCCCGGCGGTACAGGACTCCGCCAATGCCAGAACTGCTGAACGGGCGCTTAAATCCTGCAACAACAATTCCGCAGCCTGCTCCGCAGTGTCCGCCAGCAAAGCAAGTTCCGGTTCTTCCAGCCAGAGAGCCTGTTCAAATTGTGGATCTTTGCGGTCTATTGACCGCAAAGATCCCGATCTTCGGGCTCTTTTGGAGCCTGCAAGGTAGAATTTTGGCGTTTGCAACGCCAAAATTCCAGATTTTGAACAGGCTCTAAGCATTTACGCTCTGCAATTCCGCTTTTATTTCTTCAAGAGGCCGGGAAAAAATTTCTATTTCTTTTTCTACTCCGGTCATGCTGCATTGGCCTTCAAATAACACGCCATCGGCGATACGGAGCCGCGCTGCGGTAATATCCCCCCGCACCTGCGCCCCGCTCAACATATCCACTTTATCATGGGCATAGACGTTGCCGATAACCGTTCCGTATACGGTTAGAGAACTTACCGTTATATGATCCGCCTCTACCACCGCATCCTTGTCAACGATTAACGCGCCGGAGGCTTCGATGGTTCCCTTGAATTTCCCCTGCACCCGCAGGGTCTCCTGAAATTTAAGCATACCATTAAAATTGGTACTTTTGCCAAGAACCACTATGGCCCTGCCGTCCGCCTTTTTCCCTTCCTGCTTTGGCATCCGTTCTCCTATTCCTGATGCAGAAATTTCCTGATCTGGGTTTCCAGGACCGACAGTCCAATTTCATTCTTTTTAAGATCATCCCATTCAAGAATCGTTTTTTCGATTCTGGCGTCCAGCTCCGCAATATGCTTGCGTACCTTTTGAGTCTTTTCGGTTATAACCGTAACCATCTCTGGCATATTTTTTTGGTTTTTTTGTCCGCCATCCTGTGCAATCAGGGCAATGGCGGCATCGAGATCATCAATGCTTTTAACAAAATCCGAAAGGTTCTTTTTCATGTCCTGGTTTAGTTCTTCGGCAAGGCTTAAACGGGATTCGCGCACCGCTATTTGGGCAAAAAGTTCGCGGTTCCGCAGAGTTGCTTTTATCCGCGCCAGAACTTCGGAAAAATTAAAGGGTTTGGTTATGTAATCGTCCACGCCCAGTTGAAAACCGGTCACTTTGTCTTTTACATCGTCAAGGGCGGAAAACATGATGATGGGAATATCCCGGTATTTTGGATCGCCCTTTAATATTTTTGTCACTTCCCATCCGGTCATTTTGGGCATTATATTGTCCAGAAGAATCAAATGCGGATGGAATTTTTTTACCTTTTCGAGCGCTTCCAGCCCGTCGATAGCCTCCTCGACGGTAAAGCCAAGTTTGGAAAGCATTACCTCAAAAAATTCAAGGTTGAGTCTTTCATCGTCTACAATAAGTATCTTGTTTCGAGTGTTCATGTCTTCCGCCTCATTTTTACCAAGCCAATTATACACCTGACCGCGCCAAAAAGCAACAGGAGAACAGCGGCGGCCACAAATCCAAGGCCCAGAAAATCACCGTATTGGGTATACACAGTATCCTCTTTTACAATAGGAATTGCAACCGTTATCCATGCCTCGCTAAAAGGCGGCGCCATTGCAATTACCCTGCCGGAGGGGTCTACGCCGCAGGTTTGACCGGAAGCGGTAGACCGGACCATGGATCGCCTGTTTTCCACCGCCCTGAATACCGCCATTGACAGGTGCTGATTCTGGGCGGGAAGGCTTTTGGACCATGCGTCGTTGGAAAGGTTTACGATAAGTTCCGCTCCGTTTTTTACGAAATTCCGGGATAGATAGCCAAATGTGTCTTCAAAACAGATGGGAGTCGAAAAGGTAAAACCCGGCCCGGAAAACACTGTCGCCTCGTTCCCCTTTTCCCAAAAGTGGGTATCGGCGTTTACCAGGGCGCGGTGTATGACGGGAAACTGCCGCTCATAGGGAAAATGCTCGGTAAACGGCACCAGGTGGAGTTTACGGTACAATTTAGTATTCTTGCCCTGTTCGTACAGCATTACCGCATTGTAATCAACCCGGTGGTTTTCCAGGGAATTGGGGTTCTTTGCCGGTTCCTTGCGGGCGTCGTCGTTGCCGATAACAAAAGGCACCTCCTGCGCGGCAAGGTATTGCAGCAGATCCTTGACCAGGGACCATGACGCGGGATCGTCACGGTAGGTTTCGTGCCAGTAAATTCTGGGAACAAAAGCGGTTTCTGACCATACCACCATATCGGGCTTCGGCTCCGCCGCCAGAGCCTCGTTGGAAAGCCGCCTGAGAATTTCAAAGTTCCTGCGGTACTCGTCCAGGCCGCCTTTCCAGGGATCGGTATTGTGCTGAATAAGGGCGATCCGGACGCTGGGGTATGCGGAATAATCCGTTTGGGAAACCAGGCCAAAGACCAGCGCGGCGGCCAGCGCGGCGGCCCAGCCAATGGCGGCAATTTTTTCCCTGCGGAAAAAGGCTGCGGCAGCCTGAGCCAGGCCGGCAAGCCCCCCGGAAAAACGGCAGTCCCCTAAGAGCCTGTTCAAATTGTGGTTTTTTGCGGTCAATAGACCACAAAAATCCCGATTTTCGGGCTCTTTTGGAGCCTGCAAGGTAGAATTTTGGCGTTTGCAACGCCAAAATTCCAGA
>JAITHQ010000020.1 GCA_031279925.1 Treponema sp.
GATACCTGCCTTTGCATGGGCGCGGGAATCACCATTGCCCAGGGCATAAACCGCATTGAGCCGGATACGCTTAATTTTGCCTTTATCGGGGACTCGACTTTTTTTCACACCGGAATTCCGGGCCTTATCAATGCGGTTTATAATAACGCCGATATTATCATCGCCATTTTGGATAACAGTACCACCGCCATGACCGGCGGACAGCCGCATCCGGCAACCGGTAAAACGCTCATGGGAACCGGTGCGCCCCGCATTGATATTCACGGAATTGTGTCCGCGCTCAATGTGGCTTCGGTACAGCGGGTGAACGCTTTTGATTTTGTAAAAGCAAAAGGGGCCGTTTTGCGGGCCGTGGAACAAAAGGGAGTGCGCCTTATTATTTTTGAAGGCCCCTGTATCGCGCTGATGAAAGGCGGGCAAAAATCCCCATGCGCCATAAATCCGCAAAACTGTACTGGCTGCGGCCTGTGCGTAAAAAAACTGGGCTGCCCGGCGCTGTTTTTGTCAGAGAAAAAAGCCCGTGTTGACGCAGCCCTTTGTACCGGCTGCG
Source organism: Treponema sp. (assembly GCA_031279925.1). Next base: position 551 of record JAITHQ010000020.1, read on the forward strand.
GCCTGTGCAAAAGCGTGTGCCCCGTAAAAGCGATTGAAGGCGGCGCGGAGTTTTCCGGCGGCGAAGGGGGCAGGTCATGTTAAATGTCATTATCGCCGGCCTTGGCGGGCAGGGTACAATCCTGGCGTCCCGCCTTATCGGAGAGGCCGCAGTCGCGGCGGGCCTTGACGTGCGGGGCAGTGAAACAATCGGCATGGCCCAGCGGGGCGGATCGGTTATCAGCCACTTGCGCATTGGTGAACATATTTTTTCGCCCCTTATTCCGCCCCGTGGCGCGGATATTATTATCGCTTTTGAGGCGGGCGAAGCGGTGCGGGCCGCTGATTTTCTGAAAGCCGATGGCATTGTGGTAGTGTGCGACCGCATTATAAAGCCCGTCAGCGGCGGCGAAACCTATGAAAAACAAACCATGCTTGCATGGTTATGCGCAAATATTAAAAAACTGTTTGTCGCGGATGGGGAAAAAATCGCCGCCCAATGCGGTGACCGCTGTTTGAATACCGCGCTGGTGGGCTGCGCCATGCAAATCGGCGTTTTTCCGTTCTCGCCGGGAGATATGGAAACAATTATCAAAAAAAAGGTAAAATCCCAATATGTAGAGCAAAATATTAATGCCCTGCATGTGGGGCAAGCCTTGTATACAGGGCAGGCCCTGCAAACCGGCGTGGAATCAAATATCTCGCCCTGACGGGCGAGATATTAAACCATTGTCATCAACTTAAGCGGGGGCGTTGCGGGGGTGGAACCCCCGCATGGGGGGTAACGGAAGACTTGCCGCCTTTGGGGTCAAGTCTTTTAGAGCCTGCAAGGTAGAATTTTGGCGTTTGCAACGCCAAAATTCCAGATTTTGAACAGGCTCTTAACAGGGCGGTTTTTAAAGTGGGCTTTAGCCTGCGATCTTTCATGGCTTGTTCACACTGACCGTTACTTCCATTACCCGGTGGCGCAGCACCCGCGATGTGTGTATTTGCAAATTACGCCAGGTAAACTGTTCGCCCGTCCGGGGCAGGCCGCCTAGGTTTTCCATAACCCAGTTGCCGACCGTGGTATTGGGCGTTACGGCAGCTTCCCCGCCGGGTGAATTGTCGCTGTTCAAATAATCATCAGAAGACAGCGCCGTATTATCTGAATCGCCTGCGTCCGGTATCCTGCCTGAGTGTTCCGCAATAAAGTAAAGCATTTCATGCAGATTCGCGCTGCCCAAAACAGTAAAAGTTCCGTTTGTATTCTGTTTAACTTTTTCCACTACCTCATCGTGTTCATCCCAGATTTCGCCAACAAGTTCTTCGATAATATCTTCTATAGTAACAATCCCCAAAGTACCGCCAAACTCATCAACCAAAACAGCCATGTGCGCCTGTTTCCGCTGCAAGGTTTGCAGCAGCCTGGAAATTTTAATCGTCTTGGTAACAAAAACCACCGGCTTTATAATATCCCCCGGCGGCCTGCCTTTTTTTGCAACCTCGTGATGAAAATCCTTAAGCAGCATAACCCCGGTTATACAATCAATTGCGCCCCGGTAAACCGGCAGGCGGGAAAACCCCGTTTCGGCGAATTTCCGGTCAATTTCTTCAGGCGAATCCGTTTCCGAAACCGCAGCCAAATCAATGCGGGGGGTAAAAATTTCCGAAGCGGTAATATCGTCAAATTCGATAACCTGCCGGATCATCTCTTCTTCCTGCTGATTAATACCCCCTTCCTGCCGAACCTCTTCCACAAAAGTCAGCAGTTCGTCCTCGGTCACTGAACGATCCCCCTTAACCGGAAACAGCCTGATAATGACCTTTTTCCAGAGTCCGGCAAGATAGTTAAGAGGAGTAAAAAGGATAACAAATAAACGGATGAACGGTGCAACACGGAGCACAACCAGTTCAGGCGATTCTTTTGCAAGAGTTTTGGGAGAAATCTCGCCGAAAATCAGCACCAGAATCGTCATAACCAGGGTGGCAAGGCTAACCCCCTTTGCGCCAAAAAACCCCATAAAAAGCACCGTTGCCAGGGCTGAAGAAGCGATATTAACGATATTGTTCCCAATAAGTACCGAAGAAAGGAGCTTGTCATAGGCGTTAAGCAATTTGATGGCCAGCCGTGCCCGCCGGTTCTTTACGGCCATGTTTTTCAACTTGATCCGGTTTACCGCAGAAAAAGCCGTCTCGCTTGCGGAAAAAAAAGCGGAAAGACCAAGCAGCACAAACAGTGAACAGATAAGAATTATATAATAGGAGTCAACGATACCCATGTTAAAAAAGGCGCCGATCAGAATCGAACTGATGCATAAAGGTTTTGCAGACCTCTCCCTTACCGCTTGGGTACGGCGCCACAAAAAAGAAATCCCCAATCGAGAACCGCTTTTTTATAGTTATATCAAAAACCGGCGCTGTTGTCAACAAGGTGTAAGTCGCAGCCCAGGGCCAGCGCTCTATGCAGTATTCTGCCCGGAAGCGAAATCAGAATGGAATAGGACGACAAGGGCCAGTGGCGGTCCGCCTTTATCACCGATGGAATCATTGAGGTGAAAGAGCGCAAAAATGTGCTCATGGCGGACGCCGCCAAATGGCCCGAGGAAATCGATTACGACCGCGCCCATGCCGCCAAACATGAGGCAGAGGAAGTCCTTGAAACGGGTATGCTGGAATTCGAGATTGACAACGCAAAGGCAAAACTCCGCCGC
>JAITHQ010000077.1 GCA_031279925.1 Treponema sp.
AGCCGCCCGGCGGGATAACGATAACTTAAAAGCGCCTACTTCGCTTATCGGTCCCAGCTGTGACAGCAAGATAGAGCCGGGCGGGGTATGCATAGGCGGATTCCACAGGGTTTTTAGCCTGCCGCTGCCCTCACCCTGCAGGGTTTACAGCGAGCCATTTTTTGTGGGTCAAGTTTAGCCTTTAGGGCGGGGATTCTTTAATGGAAGATAAGGGGAAAGGGACGAGATAAAGAAGGTTCCGGCGGCGCCGGTTGGCGCTGATAACCGCCTGAACCCCAAGCCTCAACCCCGTCCCCGCGCCTGCTATGCAGACGTCTTCCAGTATAAGGAGTCTTTTCTATGAAGAACAGCATTGTGGTTCTGGTTCTCGCGGCTCTTGCCGCAGGAGGTGTTTTTTCCGCCCCTGTTTTTTACGGGGAAAATACCTGTCTACTGCGCCGAAGGCGTGCTCTATTAGTTTCATGTTTTCTTATAGCATTTTGCCTGATGCCGCCCCCACCCTGCAGAGTTTACAGCGAGCTATTTTTTGGATCAAGTTTAACACGAATAAACGGCGGCTAAGAGCTTGTCCCTAAATAACTCTCACAAAGGCACAAAGACGCCGGGGGCTCACATCATCAGCAAATTTCGTATTTCATCCGTGCCTTTGTCTCTGCGAAGATTTTTTTGGATAGCTCCTGTCTTATCCTACTGCTTGGGATTTTTTATTTTCCGTTCCCGCAGAATATTGGCAAGGCAGGCGGCGTTTTTTATTACGATTTTCTGGTCGCTGCCGGGCAGTTCGGTTATGGTGTGTACCAGGGACCGTAAATCCGGCTCAAGAACGGACCAGGCTTTTCCCTGGCGGCTGTTCTGCCCTGTAACTAAATATTCCACTGTAACCCCAAGGGCTTGAGCAATACGGACCGCCGCTTCTACCGAAGGGGTGTAGCCTTTTTCCCTCAAATAACTGTCAATTGTTTGTTTTTTAAGCCCCGATAAAGCGGCCAATTCCTTGACCCGCATATCCGCAAAACTCAATTCGGCCTTTAGATTCTCTCTGAATCCCATATTTTCAGTTTATGAGAAAAATCATACTGAGGGATTTGACAATATTAGTTTACTAATATAAAATCAATCTGATAGTAATATTCTGATATTCCCGGCAGGATATTTGTAATACCTGCCTGTATGATTTTTCATACAATTAAATGGAAATAGTAAAAGGAGTTTGCATGGAAAATTATTTAGACGGCAACCTGTATACTAATACAGCCGGTTATTACGATTATGACAACAGGAGCATAATAAAAGATGATTTGGACTTTTATGTAGAGTATGTCAATCAAACTCAAGGGACTGTTCTTGAATTGGCAAGCGGCACCGGAAGAGTTTCTCTGTATATTGCCGAAAAAACCGGACGGCATATACAGTGTATTGAATATTCTGAATTTATGCTGGAACGGTTTCGGCATAAATTACAAACAAGCTGCCGGCACTTACGGAAAAAAGTAAATATCCAGGGCGGGGATATGTCCTGTTTTAACCTTGGTCAAAAATATGAATGTATAATAATACCCTGGCGGGCCTTACAATGGCTGCCGGTTCAGGAAAAGACCGTGGAATGTCTCAAATGTGTTTACCGGCATTTATCGGATAATGGAATTTTTGTGTTTGATATATTCAAACCAAGAACGTATGACGGGAAATGGCTTGGAAAAGAGGATGTATCCTATGACATAATGGACGGGGACAAAAGGATAATCAGGTCAACGGTAAACCATTACGCGGATACGGTAAAAAAATATATCCAGTATAAGAATAAAATAAAGATACTGGAAAACGGGACAGAAAGGGTAAAAGAGGACTTGTTGACCATAAAATATTATGGTTACGAAGATATTGTTGGCTTGTTAAAATCCAATGATTTAAAAATAAAAGAAGAGTATGGATATTATGATAAGCGGAAGGTAAAGGATGGTGAAGAAATGATATTTGTCTGCACAAAATAGACCTGTAAAAGCGGGAAAGCACGGGAACCCAACCGGCAAACCATTTACAATCGGACGCCTTCTTTGCAGTGCGCGGACTCGTTTTCTTTTGTCTTTTTTTGTATACTGTTACCATGAAAATCGCGGTGATTGGCGGAGCCGGGTACATTGGCAGCCATGTTGTAAAGGAATTTCTTGAACAGGGACACAGGGTAACGGTGTACGATAACCTGTCCAGCGGGCTGCGGGAAAACCTCTTTTCCCGGGCGGAATTTATTCACGGGGATATTCACGATTACCCCGGCCTGGTGCAGGTACTAAAGGGCGGTTTTGACGCGCTTGTTCACCTTGCCGCTTCAAAGGCCGCCGGGGAATCGATGCTAAAGCCGGAAAAATATTCCCGCAATAATATTGCCGGAACGCTTAATATTCTTAACGCGGCGGCGGAAACAGGGCTTAAGCATATCGTGTTTTCGTCCAGCGCGGCGGTTTATGGCGAGCCTGAGTACCTGCCCATTGATGAAAAACACCCTACCAGGCCGGAAAACTATTATGGGTTTACCAAACTGGAAATTGAACGGTTTCTGGGCTGGTACGAAAAGCTGCGGGGTATTCGGTATGCATGCCTGCGTTACTTTAACGCCGCAGGCTACGATGTAAAAGGCGAAATTAAAGGGCTGGAACAGAATCCGGCCAACTTGCTTCCGGTTATTATGGAAGCGGCCTGCGGCATAAGGCAGGAACTGCAAATTTTTGGGAACGATTATGATACGCCCGATGGCACCTGTATTCGGGATTATATTCATGTAAGCGACCTTGCGGCGGGACACGCTGCCGCGCTTGACTACATTAGTTCCAGCGGCAAGAGCCTTATCGTTAACCTTGGCAGCGAAACGGGCAGTTCTGTAGCAGAAGTGCTGGAAACCGCCCGCCGGATAACAGGCAGGCCGATTCCCGCAAAGACAGCAGGCCGCCGTCCCGGGGATCCGGCAAAACTTACCGCTTCTTCAGCCTATGCCCATGAAGTCCTTGGCTGGAAGGCGCAATACTCGGACATGGAAACGCTGATCAAAACAAGCTGGGAGGCGTATAAGGCGCATCAAATATGAAGGAACAAATTTTTTCGTACATAGATAAAGCCCTGCCGCTGGCGGTAGAGCTTGAAACCGGCCTGACCAGGCGCCCTGCGGTTTCCCCTGAATCAGGGGGTGAGGGCGAGCTTGACAAGTGCGTTTTTCTTGAAGACTGGCTGCGGACTCAGGGCCTTACCCAACTGGAACGGTTTGACGCGCCCGATGAACGGGCCAAAGGCGGCGTGCGGCCAAACCTTGTCGCCACGATTCCGGGCAGCGGCGGCAGCGAAAACATCCTTTGGATTATGAGCCACATTGACGTTGTGCCGCCCGGTGAAATGTCGCTGTGGAACAGCGATCCCTGGACAGTGGTACAGGCCAACGACGGCCCTCTGGGACCAAGGCTTATTGGGCGGGGTGTGGAAGATAACCAGCAGGGATTAACGTCTTCGGTATTGGCGGCGCTGGCCTTTGTTCAGCAGGGCTTGCAGCCGGAGCGCACGGTCAAGCTGCTTTTTGCCGCCGATGAAGAAAATGGCAGCGCTTATGGAATCGGCTGGCTGCTTAAAAACCACAATGGCCTGTTCAAAAAAAGCGACATGGTTCTTATTCCCGACAGCGGCGATCCAAAAGGGGAAACCATTGAGGTTGCGGAAAAAAATTTGATATGGGCGCGTTTTGTCACCAGGGGATTGCAGGCCCACGGTTCCCGGCCAGACCTGGGGGCCAACGCCCACCTTGCCGGGGCCGATCTTGCCGTGCGGCTGCATTACGGCCTTTCCGCCGCCTTTGGCGGGCATGACCCCCTTTTCGAGCCGGACTACTCAACTTTCGAGCCCACCAAAAAAGAAGCCAATGTCCCCAACATAAACACGATTCCCGGCGAGGATGTATTCTATATGGACATGCGTATACTTCCCCGCTATCCGGAAAAAGCGGTGTTAACCGAAATTGACCGGATCAGGGCGGAAGTGGCGGCCAAACACAGGGTAACAATTGAATACTCGAATCCCCAATTGATGGAATCCAAACCTACTGCCGCAGACGCCCCGCTTGTTAAATCGTTAAGCAAGGCAATACAGGAAGTCTACAGAGTAAACCCCCGGCCCGTCGGCATTGGCGGCGGCACTGTAGGGGCATACCTTCGCAACGCAGGCATTGATTCGGCGGTGTGGGCGCGGCTGCACGATTCCGCCCATCAGCCAAACGAGTACGCGCTCCTTGAAAATATTCAAGGCGATGCCAAAGTTATGGCCTTGATGATGATGGGGGACCAGGAATGATCAGTAATAAATCAAATATCGCGCCTTGAAGCCCCGTGCGCGAGCGTGCAGATGGTATTAAACTCCTTCGGCACGAATAAAAAGGAATAGGAGACAATCAGGCTGGTGAAAGGCATAACAATCAAAAAACTTTTGCTGTAATAAAGCTGTCCTGGCGGTATAAACTGAGCAATTTCCTTTACCGATGCAGCACTCGATTCCTGCAATGTGAGTAATCAGGAATATCCATATTTCTCCAATAGTACATGAAAATACCAGGACTGTTTGGAATAGATCATGCCGAAAACAAGCGGTTTTACCCTTGTATTCCAGAAAATGAACGTTCCTGCCAGATGCAGCGCCGTTATTGCCGCAAATATCAGCGCAATGGCGGCAAAAGCGGCAATTTTTTATTCATGCCGAAGGGTTTAATACCCACTGTCAACAACTTAATAAAAACAAGGAGGGGGGAAGCCCCCCTAGCTCCAGCCCTGCGGGCTTCCGCTATCCCCACCAGGCAATAGCGCCCTGTCAAGGGGCGTAGTTCAATAACGTTAGCACGGTGTAGCACCAGTAATTGCC
>JAITHQ010000117.1 GCA_031279925.1 Treponema sp.
CCTCTGGGGGGAATCGGTTTTCAGTCCCAGCATATACAGCCCCAATTCTTCATCGGCCACATCGGCGGCCACCATTCCCGCCACCCTGCCCTGAAACAGGATGATAATCCGGTCGCTCAAGGCTTTCAGTTCCGCCAGGTCCGCGCTGACCAGAATCATGGATTTACCCTTCTCCTTCATCTCCAGAATCTTCTGGTGAATAAATTCCATGGCCCCAACATCCACACCCCTGGTGGGCTGATTGAGTATAACCAGCCGCGCCGCGCCTGAAAATTCCCGTGCCACAATTGCCTTTTGGATATTGCCCCCGGACAGACTTTTGATCGGCGCGTCCAGGGAAGAGAGCACGATCTGGTACTCCTTGACACAACCGCCGCAGTAGCTTTCAATCGCCCCCCGGTCCAGCAGCCCCAGGGGACCGGCAAAGGTTTTAAGGGAAGCGGCGGTCAGATTATCCCGGACGCTCAATTCCGGAGCGCTTCCGTTGTACAGCCGGTCCTCGCTGATGTGGGCAATCCCCATTTTCCGTATCGCCTGTATTGAACAGGCGGTAATATCATTCCCGGCAAAGCGGATTGCCCCGGAATCGGCCTTTATGTTCCCGGTAAGGATATTCATCAGTTCCAGCTGCCCGTTCCCCTCGATCCCCGCAACGCCCAGTATTTCCGATTGGCCCAGGGTAAAACTCACCCCCCGCAGTTTGGGGGAACCGAATTGGTCGGCGTAGGCCGCATCCCGCACTTCCAGAACCGGCGCTCCCCGTGGAGTATTGGTTTTGGGGTAGGAAAGGCTTACCTCCCTGCCGACCATGAGCCGGGAAATTTCCTCCACCGAAATATCCGCCACATTCCAGGTTCCCAGGGTCCTTCCGGCTTTCAGCAGCGTAAGCCGGTCGCAGAGAGATTTTACTTCTCCCAGTTTATGGGAGATAAAAATGATGGTGTAGCCCTGTTCTTTTAGTCTCCGCAGCTGCTCAAAAAGTTCTTCCGTTTCCTGGGGGGCCAGCACTGCGGTGGGCTCGTCAAGAATGATGATCCGGGCGCCCCGGTACATGGTTTTAAGGATTTCCAGTTTTTGTTTCATTCCTACCGAAATGTCACGGACCCGTTTTTCCGGGTCCACCGGCAGGTTGTATTTGGCGGAAATTGCTTTGGTATCCTCTACGCAGCGGCGGCGGTCGATAAACAGGCCCTTGCGGTGTTCCACTCCCAGGGTCAGATTTTCCGCCACAGTAAGGGAAGGCGCCAGCATCATGTTCTGCTGCACCATGCCGATCCCTGCGGCGATGGCGTCCTGGCTGGAGGCGAACCGCGCTTCTTTGCCTTCAAGAAAGAGTTTGCCCCTGGTTATTTCTTCGATACCGAACAGACATTTCATCAAGGTGGATTTTCCCGCGCCGTTTTCCCCCACCAGCGCGTGTATCTCCCCCCGGCGGACAGAAAAATTCATCTCGAAATTGGCAAGCACCCCTCCGGGGTAAATCTTCGTAAGGTTTTCTACCCGAAGAATATCTGTCTGTTCCACCTTAGACCCCCGTAAGCCAGCGGACTGCCTGCTGCCAAAGGGTGGTAAACCCCGGCCATTCCGCAAATGTCCGGGGACACCAATGGGGCCCTATATCGCTTGCCCATATCATGGTTCTGCCTTTTCCGTAATCACGTACCGCGATAAGAGGATGCCCATAGGATGTCCGGGCAAGGCAAAGCGCGTCTTGCTTTAATACCGTCTCCTGGTATCCCAGCAACACGGGCCACTTGCCGGTAATGCCTTTAATAACAGGATGATCCGGTTCCCCAATTTCAACCTCCACCCCTTCGGGAGCTTCAATCCGGTCATCAAACGTATAAATCGATACGGGCAATATTTCTTCTATGGGAGTTCTAAAATATTTTGCCGACGCTCCGATCCCGGCAAAAGATAAATACCCGCCGCACATACAAAGAGCGCCGCCCTGTTCAACCCAATTTTGTAGCAGCCGTAAACGGTTCGGTTCCGGTTTGCCTTCCAGAAAAACCTTTCTGCTCAGGAGCAGCGTATTGGCCCCAATGTCGCTCAGAAAAACGACGTCATATTTCCTTAGCTCTTCCAGCGTGTACGGAAATTCTTCGGCGGCTATATGGGACGGCATATAGGAAAAACTGATGTCCGCCGCCGCTTCCAGGGCTTTCTGTAAATAGGCTGCCCCTGTTTCATACGTTGCCGCCGAAAAATGATCAAACCCTTTATAGTGATTCATGGTTGAAACCCAGGACTCGCCTGCCAGCAGCACATTAATGTTTCTCATGTCGGTTCTCCTAAAATACCTTATGTCTGTATATAAAACAAGGCTTAATCCTGCTCAACAAAAACCGGAATAATCTTTTGTTCCTGCGTGTCGATAAGCCCCATATCCGTAACCCGGTAACTCGGTACGCAGGTAAGGCTTAATATCGCGGCAGTCATCGGATTGGAAGCCGGGCCATTATAAAGCCTAAAGTTAGTTTCAAACTCACTGACGAATTTCCCGGCCTCCTCGATTCCGGCGACGCTCATTAAGCCCCAAACCGGCAGGGGTTTTATGAATTCCTTCCCACAGGCGGAGCAAAAAACAACGCCTCCACGGGTATCGATAAGCCGGTTAACGGCACGGACAGCTTGATCAAGTGTATTATCCCTAAAAATTACGGTCAGATTGTGCCCGTCATGGGCAACCGTGGCGGCCAGCGCTCCGTCTTTTAAGGTTAGACCTTTGGCGATCCCAAAGCCTACATTGTTGTTCCGTCCGTGGCGGTGGAATACCATAATAAAGTGTAAATCATTTTGATCCGCCAGGGACACATAACCGTTTTCCACCGGCAGTTCAGCGGTATACAGCGTATTGTTGAGCAGCCCCTGGGTAAAATCCATAATCCGCGTTTTGACCTTACCGTTTTTAACCAGCGCCGCCGGGACAGGGATGCGGAGCTGGCCGCCTGAAACCGGCTGGAGGCGGACTGTGTTCAGGCATTCGGTTTCCAAAGCCGCCGGTGATTTAACCGGCAACTGAAGCAGGCGCCCGTTTTGAGCGATTAATGCGCCGTCCACAAAAACCGCGCTGGGCCAGCCTCTAAAGGACATATCCGTTTCGACAATCTGCAGATCGGCCAGATAGCCCGGCGCAATGGCGCCGGCATTTTCAACCCCATATTCCCGCCAGGCGTTCAGTGTCGCCGCCCTGATTGTTTCATATACAAACCGGTCCGAACCGAGCCAGGGCAAACCGGTCTCTTTGGCAGCGGCGATAAACCGGCTGACCGCAAAATTGACGCGGCCTTCGGTCAAGGTAACGGATAAATTCAGGTCGTCGGTACAGAATGACATTTTATCCAGCGAACCTATTTTGGCGATACAGTTACACATAATGTCACGGAGAAAACCGCTACCTTCAAGCAGGGAACTAACAAAGGACAAATCAACATGCATTCCGGCTTTCATTGCAGCTAACACACCGGCGGCGTCATACAGTTCATGATTACCCTGAACACCCTGGATACGGAGTGAAGTCAGCGCCCGCCCAAAGACGTTAAGGGCGTGTCCCTGGGGCTGGCCGTCATTGAGTCTGGTTGCTTCCAGAATGTCGCGCATCCGTTTGTCGCCGTAAATGATGCCCAAATAATCCATAAGTTCAGCGGTTCCGGCAACCCTTGGGTGGTGAAGATCATATATCTTTTGAATATCCGGCGCGAACCATTCGGCGCCGGCTGTCTCAAGGCCATTAACCGCCGGAACGCAGGAAGGGATCAACAAAAACTGCCTGACAGGCGATGACTCACTGTCTTCCAGCATATACTTGAACGCTTCATATCCGCCAACATTAACCGCTTCATGGCAATCGGTAAAGACAGTGGTAGTACCCGTTGGGGCGGCGGCAATGCCAAAATTGTAGGGTGTGACTTCAACACTTTCCACATGCATGTGGCTGTCCACAAAACCGGGTATGATCAAACGGCCTTGCGCGGAATACTCATTAATAGCATATAACGCCGATGGAAAGGTGGTATCCTGCGTATCCCCAACAGCAACAATAAAGCCATCCTTTAACCATACGTCAGCCGGATACACCGTTAAGGTAAACACATCCAGAACATTTCCGCCACAGACGCGCCAATCGCAGGGTGCGCGGCCTTCAAGCGCCGCAAGAAGACCGGGCCTCGCGGCGGCAAGTTTTTTTTGAACCCATGTATTGATTAAACTCATGGTCACCTCTATTTGTCAAGCTGGTAAAAGGTTTTACTGGCTTATTGTATTACGTATTTTGCCAGCTGTCAAGTTTTTTTCCCAGTTTTTTTTCCAGTTTTTGCAGTTTTTCCAGGGCTGCCCCTGCGATACTTCATTTACTTTTCATTGTGAGAAAATTCTCTAAAACCAGAGCAATTTCACAATTGCAGGGGTTTAAAACAGGCTCAATTGCCTTTAAACTAGGGTTTTATGAGAGCAAGCCATTTCTTTGTAAGTAAATGCAGTAGCCCTGCAGGGCTGCCGCATTTGTTTTTTGAACCACAAAATGCTGAGCGATTACAGAAAAATGAACCTGGCGGCAAAGAAATTGCGTATGCGGCTAACCGTTTGGCTTCGCTTACCGGAATGGGGGGCCGGGAAGATTTTGGGACTGCGCCGGGAGTATGTGTTAGA
>JAITHQ010000132.1 GCA_031279925.1 Treponema sp.
CAGGAGAACCGGCAGAAGACCATTGACCATGTGAACAAATATATTCCCCTGGCCAGAGACTTGGTGGAGTACGAGGTCTACGGCGGGCATAGCCTTTCCAGTCCTGACCCGGACAAAAAGGCGACGGTTGCTTTAAAGGAAGGGGTTGTCGCTTTTGGCTACACCACGGATTACGACATTGAACCGCTGTACAATACCGCAATCTATAAAGCGGCCCTGGACGAGCTTGCGCGGGAAAACCCCAATGAGCCGGTATATAAGGCGCTGCTTGACCATTTTAACCGGTATGAGTAAGGGAAGTACTGATTAAAGCGGATGAAACCACAGATTACACGGATAAAAAGGATGGCACAGATGAGTAGAAACAATATCAGTGTTAATCTGTGTATATCCGCGTCATCTGCGGTAAAAAATATATGATTCGTTGGTTTTGTACAGGGAAGCTCTTTAATCAGTGCTTCCTAAGAGGGCCTGTTTTCCCTTTTGAGCGATAGGGCGCATACAATGGCGGTGAATAAAATCGAAGTTCAAAACCTGAGCGTGCATTACCGCGAGGGAAACCAGTGTTTCACCGCCATTCGGGATATTTCCTTTTCGGTGAGGCCGGGGGAGTTTGTCAGCTTTGCCGGTTCATCGGGCTGCGGTAAAAGTACCCTGCTTAATGTGCTGGGCGGGCTGCTTGCCCCCTCGGAGGGAAGCGTGCGCATTGACGGCGTTCCGGTTTCCGGTCCCGGAAGGGACCGGGGTTTTGTGTTTCAGCATTATTCGCTGTTTCCCTGGATGACGGCGCGGAACAATGTGGCCTTTGGCATTAAGCAGGCGAAAAAGGAACTGAGCCGGAAAGAGCGGCTGCAACTGGCGGACCGTTTTCTGGAAAAAGCCGGGCTTGAAAATTTCCGCGGCGCATACCCGTTCCGGCTTTCAGGCGGCATGAAACAGCGGGCGGCAATAGCCCGTACCCTTGCAATGGATACGGAGATTATGCTGATGGACGAACCCTTTGGCGCGGTGGACGCGAAAAACCGCGCCCTGCTGCAGGAACTGCTCCTTGGTCTTTGGGAAGGCGGCATTGAGGACGGCGGCCTGGTCTATCCAGAGCAGGAACCGGCGCGGGTTTTCAGGCGGGAACGAAAGACCGTGGTCTTTGTTACCCACGATATTGATGAGGCAATTTTTATGTCCGACCGTATCATCATGTTTAGCGGCAGCCCGGGGCGCATTTTGCGGGAACTGGAAATTCCCTTTAGCCGGCCCCGCAGCCGCGCTGTTTTGGCGCAAAGCCCCGAATATACCCGGCTGCGCAATGAGCTGTTGTCGCTGTTTTTCAACGACCCGGGGTGCGGTATATGAGCCGTTCCGGTATTTCCGCGCCAGGGCGTTTTTTGCGGGCAAGCCATCTCCTGTTTGGAATTTTTTTGCTTATTCAGCTGCTGCCCGGCAGGACAGCGGCCCCGGCGTTTCCGTTTTACAGCATGGGGCTGGCCGCTCTGCTTGAAGCGGCGAACCTGGGGGCCGCGGCGTTTTGTAAAAAAAAGCGGAATCGCAATCTTGTTACGGACATTGTAAGTTTTGTTTTTGTCATGCTGATTCTCTGGACCCTGGGCACGGCGAAATTCAATATACTGAAGCCGTCTTTTTTTCCGCCCCCGGGCGCGGTGTTTGAACAGGCCGTCCGGGACCGGGGCGTTATTTTCGTCAACATCAAAACATCGCTGGGTATTGTGGCCCAGGGCTATGTCCTGGCCCTCCTTGCCGCCATACCGCTGGGGCTTTTTTTGGGCTGGAGAGTCCGTCCGGGAAACGCGGCGGCCTATATTGCCAAATTCCTGGGGTCTATCCCGCCGGTGGTTTATATCCCCTACGGAATCGCGCTGCTCCCCACCTTTCGTTCTGTTTCGGTGATGGTGCTGTTTCTGGCTTCGTTCTGGCCCGCCCTTGGCGGCACGATGAGCGGCGTACTCAATGTGGAAAAAGAAATTATTGATTCGGCCCGCTCCCTGAATGTAAAGGGCCTGAGTATGCTTTTTCAGATTATACTGCCCGCGGCCCTGCCCCAGATATTCACCGGCTGCAACCAGGGCCTGGGCGTGTCATTCATTTTACTGACATCGGCGGAAATGATAGGGGGGCGGAGCGGGCTTGGGTACTATGTAAAAAATTTTTCAGACCTTGGGGATTATACCCGCATCATTGTGGGGGTGCTCGTAATCGGCGCGGTGGTTACGGTAATCGTGTTCTTTTTTACCGCGTTACAGCGTTATTTGCTGCGCTGGAAAAACAAGGAGGAGCCATGAACGCGAAAGAGCTTATTCAAAACGCGCTGGAACTAAAACCCGTCCCCAGGCTGCCGGCAACGCTGATGTCCGCCGGGGCCTGGGCGCTTAACAGCCAGGGCCTTAGTCTGGAGCAGGCTTTGTCTGCGCCGCCTGAGACCACGGCGGAGCTTCTGTACCGCGCCTACAGCGAGGCGGGTTCGGAAATTTTCTGGGCCATGTCGGGGTACAGTAATCTGCTGATTGGCGCCTTGGGGGGCAGGATAAAATTCCGCGCCAAAGGCACCCCTGATGTGGTTGAAACACTGATAAAAGATACCGCTGACGTAGACGCAATCAATATTGACAGCATTGCCAATGATGAGCGGATTCAGCGGCTGTTGCGCATAACGGGCCTTTTGGCGGAAAAACTGCAGGGGCGGCATTATCTGGCCCTGACCCGCTGGGGGCCGTTTACCCTGGCAGGGCTTTTGTACGGCGCGGAAAATCTTATGCGGGACATTTACCGCAGGCCCGATTCGGTGCGGCGTATTCTGGATTTTACCGTTAAGGTCTATCTTTCCTACGCCGGTCTGTATTTTGACCAGGGCGTTGATTTTGTACTGCTGGCCGAGCCTACCGCTTCCGGCGACATGATTTCCAGAAAGCATTTTGAAGCCTTCGCGGTTCCGGTTTTTAAGCAGGTTTTTGAATCCTTAAAACAGAAAAAGATACGCACCGCGCTGCATATTTGCGGAAACATAGAAAACCGGCTTGATTTGCTGAACGGCATTGGGGCGGAACTTATTTCGGTGGATTACAAGGTAAGCCTGAAAAAATGCCGCGAGGTTTTTAACGGGAAAACGGCTTTTGCCGGAAACTTAAATCCGGTGGGGGTGATGCAGCGGGAAACCCCTGACGGCGTTACGCGCCATTGCGCTGAATGTTTGGCCGATGCGGGGGACGGCCCCGGCTATATCCTGATGCCCGGCTGCGACATTCCGCCGGCAACCCCGCTTGCCAACATTCAGGCCATGACCCAATTCGGGCGCAGCCAACAGGCGGGGGGACCGGGGGGCCAGAGGCCCCCCGGCGGGGGCGTTGCGGGGGCAGAGCCCCCGCTGAGGGGGTAGGGCGCTGCCGCGCAGCGCCCGTAGGGGGAGGCTTCCCCCTCCTCCCTCTTATTAAATTGCGGTAATAAACTTTTAGGAGGATTACATTGAGCGGTTTAGCTGTAAAATCCGCGCCCAAGCGCGAAGACCGGTTAAAAGCCTGTATCGGCTTTGGCGGCACCCTCTGCGGCCTGCGGGAAAAACTTGGCTGCGG
>JAITHQ010000155.1 GCA_031279925.1 Treponema sp.
GCATATAGTTCGGAATTGGATTGGAATGAAATGGGACCATTGATTAAAGAAATTGAAGATATATGGAAAGCTATAAAAAACGATTTTGAAGTATTTATAGAAAATAATTGAAATGCCCCAACGTCGCCTAACAGGTCTGTTTACGCTGCACCGCCAGTAGGCGGCTTGGCCTCCATTCGGCTAGGTCAGTCGCTTACGCTCCTTCCCACGCCTCATTGCGGCACATTTGGGTGGGCGGTCTCTTGCTGCGTAAAGCCCTTATCCGGGCTGGCAAAAATAAAACTATGTAACAGGCTTTTGAAATTGCCCGTAAAAGCGGGCTTCTTTCCATGCCGCCTGCAATTTATCTCCCAACGGTTATTGGGCTTACACCCGCCAGCCGCTCCGCCGCTAGTTTAACATCCCTTGCCTCATTCAAAAGTCTTGAACCCCGCAAACAAAACATGCAGCCCGCACTCAAACTGTTCGTCAAAAGACATTTGCTCATAACCCGTTCCAAGAATGGTGTCGATAAAGGGGGGCTGTCCCGCCGGATTAGCCTTGAAAATCACCTCGTCGGCAGCAAAGGACAATACATAATTATTGAACATTCCGGCGGCAACAAGGCAGTATTTCTCTTTAACCCCAATATGCAGCAGGGAAATCATCACATTTTTTATCGTTTCCGAGCGGGCGGGCGTGGACGGATAGGAACGCTGAAAGACTGCAACGCCGTCCCGGACTTCCAGCAGTTTTTGCCGGTACACACGGGCAAATTCAAAAAGATATTTCCGCGCATCGCTTAAGCCGCAGGAAGGCAGCATTTCCGCGCTCATCTTTTCGGCTATCTGGTCTATCAAATCCTGTTTATTTTTGATGTGCCAATAGAGTGCTGGAGCCTTGATACCCAGCGCCCCCGCCAAAGAGCGCATGGTCAGCCGCTCCAGCCCTTCCCGGTTCAAAATGTCTATGGCGGCGTGGACAACCGCCTCCCGTGAAATTTCCATAAAACGACTCTTTTCTCAGATTTTTTTCAAAAAATACCGCTAAGCCCTTGACCTTAACAATGTTAATCAATATGATATATACGTTAATCAAAACAGCCGGTTTATACTGTTTTAAGTTTAACAAATTTTGCCAAAGCAGGCAAGGCTAAATAAGGAGAAAAAAGCCAAAATGGACTGTATTTTAGAGACAAAAGGGCTTTCCAAGACCTACGGACGTACCCGCGCCCTCGACCGGGCGGATATGAACGTTCCGGCGGGAAGCGTCTATGGGCTGGTGGGAAAAAACGGCTCCGGCAAGACCACGCTTATGCGGCTGGCGGCGGGGCTTGCCTTCCCCAGCGGCGGACGTTTAACCCTCTACGGAGCCTCGGAAGGCGCGGCGCTTCGGGCGGCCCGGAAAAAGATAGGGGCGGTTATTGAGACCCCCGCTATTTACCCCACGATGAACGCCTGGGATAACCTCGCTATGCAGTGCCGCATAAAGGGGGTAAGTACGGCGCAAATCGGAGAACTGCTGGAGACCGTAGGGCTTGCGGCGGCGGGGAAAAAGGGGGCGCGCGATTTTTCCCTCGGTATGAAACAGCGGCTTGCCCTTGCGCTCGTGCTAATAGGCAATCCGGATTTTCTCCTGCTGGACGAACCGGCAAACGGCCTTGACCCGGAAGGCATAATTGAAATGCGGGAACTGCTGCTGCGCCTCAACCGCGAACAGGGAAAAACCATTCTTGTTTCAAGCCATATCCTGCCGGAACTTTCCCGCCTGGCGACCCATTACGGCTTTATCAAAGACGGCGCGGTGATACAGGAAGTAAAAGCGGCGGATGATGAAGCGGGGCTTGAACAGTATTATATGCGCCTTGCCGGAGGGACAAAAAAATGAAACATCTTTTAAGCGCAAATTTTTTCCGGCTTCGTAAAGGCAGGACATTTTATATTTTTCTTTCGTTGTCCGCATTATTCGCTTTTGGCTTAATCGCCCTTACGCGCCTTATGATGTGGATGAATGCGGCATCAAACGATTTTCTTGCTTCACAAATGCCGGAGGGTGATTTAAGAGGGGCGCTGGAAAATCTTACCGTGTTCAAATTGCTACTCTACGGTTTTGACCTTTCCAACGGATTGGGTATCGTGGCTGTTATCGCCATAGCCCTGTTTGCGGGGCGCGAGTATTCCACCGGCATTATCCGCAGCAAAATAATCGCGGGACACTCCAGAGCCGCGGTCTATCTTTCTTCCTGCCTTGCGTCTACGGCGTTTGCCTTTTCCATTATGGCGGTATATGCCCTGATTATGCTTGCTGTGGGATTACCGGCCATTGGATTGGGAAGCGATATGCCCCCCGCGCTGATACTGCGGCAGTATATCGCAGGACTGTGCATTACCGCCGTTTCCGTAAGTGTTGCGAATTTTTGCGCCTTGCTTTCGCGGAGCAACATAGCGGCTATCCTGCTCAATTTAGGCGTACTCTATGGGCTGATCATCATTCTGTCGTTGCTGGACTTTTTCGCAATGGTGAGGGCTGACATAAAACCTTTTGTTGACGCGGTAAAAAGCGTGTTGTATGTGGGACAATTCATGCTCATTGGCGATGAATTTACCACGACTTACTTTTTAAAAACGTTTTTTCCATCACTTGTTTCGTTACTGATGATCAACGCCGCCGGTTGCGCGGTGTTTAATAAATTCGACATAAAGTAAAATTTTACGTTTGTAAAACTTTATGCCAAAGGAGCATTATATGTTGGCAGGAAAATTGTTGGTTGTAAGCGCGGTTATGGCGCTTGCAGGCGGATCGGCGCTTTTTGCCGCCGGAAACAAAGATCAGGGGAATAGTGAAGTTACCACTGTGGAACATACGCCCCCTTTTTAATGATATTGTTTCTTTTATTGGGATTGTGTTTGTTATGCGTAAACGCCTGCGCGTTAGGCGGGAATGAAACGCTGCAAAAAGCAGCGGCAAAGGTGGAACTGTCCGCCCTTATGTTCCAGATTGAGAACGGGCTTATAAACATTGATGCGCTGCAAGATGCGGAATATATCAGCCTTGCGATTAAAATCTGCGCGTTAATTGACATGAAGGAAAAAATCAGCGAAGGCGAGCATTACTTAAGAACCCGTTTTTCCCGCGCCCCCGCAACTCTTTATGAAATGGCTGCGATCATCATTGAAACGGACAACTCGCTTTTTTGCTGGCGTCTCTCCACGTGGCAGGACACGGCGTTTCATACCTATGGGGAAGACGGCGCATATAACCTCAAATTCATTTCCCAAGACGGCCATTTTGAGGCAGTTTACAACAAAAACGGCGTACTTTTAACAGCGGACAACGACCCCCTTAACATGGGAACCTTTAACTACGGCGATTGTCAAACAGAAAATATGAAACATTACAAATATGATGTCTGGCCATACTTTGCATGGAACAACACGAAGAAAGCGGC
>JAITHQ010000177.1 GCA_031279925.1 Treponema sp.
TTTATAAAGGATTTTATAAACACCGGATCCATGGTAAAGGCGTAGTTCCAGTTTTCAAGGCCGATGAATTTACCCGCCCCCTCAAAACCCGCATCGGTAAATATAAGCGCAAAGGAATAAATAATGGGATACACGGTCAGGACAAGAAACCCTATCAGCCACGGCGCGATATATATATAGAAATTTATCGCCCCTCGAACCTTCATATCCACGCGCTTGTGTTTCACCTTCACTCCTTTAAAAAGAGACGCGGCACGGCGTTCCTCCAATGCAAGACGGTTTCCCGGCATTGGAGGAACCAGGCTTGGCTCTAAAAGAGCCCAAAAATCGGGCTTTTTGAGGTCAATAGACCGCAAAAAGCCACAATTTGAACAGGCTCTTACGCGCAGGGAGGGCGCTTCATTATGGGAAGCCGCCGCTCCGGTGATTCACGCCCCGCAGCCTTCGGGGGAATTTCCCCAGCAGCCTCCCCGGAAATTCAGCTTGGAAGCGGCCCAGGAAGCGGCAGCGGCGTATAACGGCCCGGAGGCGCTGATCATCGCCGGGCCGGGGACCGGGAAGACTGCGGTGCTGGCCGCCCGGATCGCCAGGCTTCTACAGGACGGAACCGATCCATCGTCCATCCTGGCCATCACCTTTACCGTCAAGGCCGCGCAGGAGCTGCGGGAGCGGATCAGCAAGGCGGCGGGGGACGGCGGCGCGGGGATTACCGCCGCTACCTTCCATTCCTTCTGCGCGGCCCTGCTCCGGGAACAGCCGGCGGAGGCTTCCGGCGGGTTCAGAGTCTTGACCGCCGCCGAGCGGGAATCGCTGCTGGCGGAGGCGCTGGCCGCCGCTCCCCGGAAGGGAGGGCCCGCGGTCAGGCGGCTGGAAGCGTACATCGAGCGGCGCAAACGGTTCCTGCTCCTCCCCGGTGAGACGCGGCCCTGCGTTCTGGCCCCGCTGGCGGAGGAGTTGGGGCTTCCCCCGGCGGAAGCGGATATGGAGGAATTGTACCGCGAGTATCAGAACCGCCTCCGCAGCCGGGGCCTGTGGGACTTCGAGGACCTTTTGGCGGAGGCGGCGCGGCTTTTGATTCAGCATCCGCCCCTTTTGGCCGAATACCGCGCCCGTTTCCGCCGTATCCTGGTGGACGAGTACCAGGACGTGAACTTTGCCCAGTACGCCCTGATCCGGCTCTTGGCCCCCGGCTCGTCCCCCGCGTCCCCAGGCGCGGGCCCTGTCCAGGAACTGCGGGTCATCGGGGACCCCAACCAGGCTATCTACGCCTTCCGGGGCTCGGACAAGCGTTTTATTGACCGCTTCCGGGAAGATTACCCCGGCGCCGTGCGGCTGGAGCTGACCCGGAGCTTCCGCTGCGCCGCGCCGATCATCCGGGCCGCCGGGGAACTGGCCGCCGCACCGCTCCAGGGCGCGGAGGATGCCGAAGCCCTGTTGTTCCGTGCGTCCTATCCTACGGAGAAGGCCGAGGCTGAAGGCATTGCCCGGCGGGTTGCGGCGCTTGTCGGGGGCACGTCGTTCCTCGCCATGGACCGGGGCGCGGCAGCCGGGGATGCCGCATTAGGGGATTGCGCTATCCTGCTCAGAACCCTCGCCCTGGCGCCGCCCATTGCCAAGGCGCTGGGGGATTGCGGCATCCCCTTTGATCTGGCCGGGGAGAAGCCCTGGTGGGAGGAAGAACCCGCCGCCGCCGTCCTTACCCATATACGGGAGCGCTACGGGGGGTCTGTACCTTCCGGCGGAGGAGCGGGGGAGGAGCCTCCGCTGGCTTCCCTCAAGGCCATCGAAGAATCCTTAAACGCGGTCAAACCGCGCAAGGGCCCCGCAAACAGCGATTCCCTGGACCGCCTCCGCGCCCTGGCCGCGATCTACGAAGACCCCAGGGCCCTTGCGGACATCCTCGCCATGAGCGATATGGAGGAGCGGGGTTTGGACATTGCGCGGGAGGGGGTGCGGATCATGAGCATACACGCATCCAAGGGGCTGGAGTTCGATCACGTCTTTGTCCCGGCGCTGGAAGAAGGACTGCTCCCCTTTACGCTCTACGATGACGCCGCCGATCTGCCCGTGCGGATCGAGGAGGAGAAGCGGCTGCTCTATGTGGCGATGACCAGGGCCCGGCGGGGGCTCTACCTGTCCTGGGCCGCCGCCCGGAACTTCCGGGGCAGGCCGCTGGCAGGGGGGGCCAGCCGTTTCCTCCAAGGGCTGGAGGCGCTCATTCCCCTGGCAAAAGAGCGCCCGCCCCGCAAGCGGGATTCCCAGCTCAAGCTGTTTTGAGGCGGGCAGGGGGCGTTGCGGGGGCAACGGAAGCCCGCAGGGCTGGAGCGAGGGGGGCGCCCCCTATAATTTCCTTAAGTTGTTGATAGTTTTATCACCCTATCCCTTAATCTGGGAACGGTACTTCACCGGCGAAACGCCCATAACTTTTTTGAAAAGCCGGGAAAAATAGTAGGGGTCCTCGATGCCGTATACCGCGGCAATGTCCTTAATCGGTATAGTTGAAAAGTACAGGTCTCTGGAGGCCGCCTGAATCTTACTCCGTAAAAAATAATCCACCGGTGAATAGCCTGTACTCTGATGGAATATATCATGCAGGCGGGATGAGCTTAAATTGACGGCTGCGGTTATATCTTTGAGGGAAATACTTTCGTGAATATGCTCCTCCATAAATTTCAGGGCGTTTTTTAGGTACTGATTATTTTTAGCGGCAAAATGAATCCCCGGTTCTTTCTCTGCGCAGACCGTAAGGGCAACAATCGTCCCCGCCAACTGGCAGAGGTAGAAATATTCAGCCATTGAGCAGGGGGTCTTGAGCAGGGTAAAACAGCGCCGGAACAGTCCCCGTAATTCCTCCCACATAATGTCTGATATTTTGAGCGGGAGATGCCGGGAAAGCATGGTATAAACAGGCTGAAAAAATGCTCCCTTCGCATGTACCCAGTAGACGCTCCAGGGATTCTCATCCGACGCGCCGTATATATGGGGAGTATTGGGAGGAATGATGATGAACTGCCCGCCGGAGAGCGGAAGCGTATCGCCGCCGTCAATAGAATAGAAACCTGTCCCAGTGCTGCAATAGATGAGAATGGCGGTATCGCAGCCCTGGGGTCTCTGCCGAAAATGGTATTGCGCCATTGGGAAGTAGCCTATATCGGTAACGGTAAGAAAATTGAAGAGTTCGTTTTTTGAAATTTTCGAACGAAATTCATCGGGGAGTACATAGAGGTATTCGTTCTGAAAACCATCGGCCTTTTTTATGGCGCTCATGAAGCCAGTATACATCCGCCGCGATTTATTGGCAAGCAAGACCCCGTAATATAGTCCATCCCCTGGGGAATATAGTGCATGGCTCTATGCAGGGGGCAGGGTTACAGTGACTTTTATCGGAGGAAAGCATGAAAAGATTTTTAATTGTTTTGCTGATGGTATCCTTTGTCATTCTTGCCTGTGAGAAAAAAGCATCAAAAGATGCGGGAGAGCAGCCGGTAACTGTCACTATTTGGGGTTGGGACAACAACGTAACGGATATTACTATTCCTGCCTTTGAAGCAATTCATCCCAATATTAAAATTGAGCGGGTGCCTGTTACGGCAGCAGAATTGCCATTAAAGCTCCAGCAGGCTTTGGCCGCTGGAACGGATTTGCCTGACATTTTATTGGCCGAAATCAACCAGCGGGCGGTAACGTTTGCTATGGATATTTGGGAAGATCTGGAACAAGCCCCATACAATGTAAAAAGGGATGCTTTTTTTCAGAACACGCTCAGTTCCATGCTGAATACGAAAGGCCAGCTTGTTGCCATCGATCAGACGCTCACCCCGACGGGAATGGCATACAACAGAAATTTGGCCAGAAAGTATTTGGGTACGGATGACCGGGCGGCAATTGAAAGTATGTTTAAAACCCTGGATGACTATGCTGCCAAAGGCGCCGGGATTGCAAAAGCTTCAGGCGGAACCGTTTATATGTTTAGTACGCCGGTAAATGTACTCGGCTGGCTCTGGTATTCAAACCCGGTTAAACTCGTGGAGGCAGACGGTTCAATTAACTTTACCGCAAAAATGGGAACCGGTATTGACTTCCTCATCAAACTGCGGAATGCCGGCGCCGTTGACGCCCTCCTTGAGTGGTCTCCGCAGGAAAGCGCTTCCTATACCGCTGACCAGCACATATTTTATCCGCTGCCGAACTGGGGTGTGCAGTATATGATCAAAGCAAACGATCCCAACGGACAAGGACGCTGGGGGCTTTGCAAACCTTCAACCGGTCCTTTTAGCTGGGGCGGCACGGTGCAAGGTATCTACAAAGGGAGCAGGCATAAAGCGGAAGCATGGGAATATATCAAATGGTTTTCCTTCACCAAAGAAGGCGTTGATGCAGTCAAAAAAGGGACAGATTATTTCTCCCCGGTGAAATCTTTTTATGATGATCCGGCGTTTGTGAGTAATGTTGATCCGTTCTTTGGCATGGATACCGGGAAATTCTTTTATGAGGAATTGATGCCACAGGTTATTCCGCCAGCTTTTACGGCCTATGAACAATATCTTGCCGAAACAAACGCCGCTGTAGCGGCTTACATCATGGGCAATAAAAATGCGACCCTTGATCAGGCGCTGGCAAAGGGCATTGAGGAACTACAGGCCCGGGTGCCAAATGTTACGGTAAAATAAATAGGCTTGTTCGGGAACCATGCTGGTTCCCGAACAAGACCAATCTTGAAAAGGGAGCTTAATATGAGCCGGCAATCAATGCTGAATAAAAAGTATACGCTCATTTGGCCAGTTTTTTTTCTCGCTCCCTTTTTTATCTGTTTTACCGCGTTTAATCTTTATCCTGTCCTTTATTCTTTTTTTATCAGTCTTACTGACTGGACCGGAACCAATCAGCGCCATTTTGTTGGCCTTGAAAACTATATCCAGATACTTGTCAGAGATATTAATTTCAGAAAATCCATTGTAAATACATTTTTTATCATCGCTGCGGCCAATACGTTCACGCTTATTGCGGGCATACTCCTGGCAAATTTTCTCTTTGGCCTCGTTAAAGGCCGTTCGCTTTTTCAGACGATTAATTTTCTGCCTTATGTTACCACCCCGGTTGCTCTGGGGCTCATTTTTTCGTTTTTATTTGACTGGAAACAGGGAATTATCAATAAAATACTGGCCGCTTTGGGTTTCTCAATTGAAGGCTTTTATTGGCTGGGAAATCCCCATTTGGCGCCCTGGGTTATTATATTTCTTATTATATGGAAATATTCAGGTTACTACATGGCTATATTTCTTGCGGGTCTTACCGGCATTCCGGTAGAGCTCTATGAAGCGGCCATTATGGATGGGGCCGGAAAGACAACTGTTTTTTTCAGAATAACTATTCCGGTGCTGCATCCTATTATAACTTTTGCGGCGGTAACCAGTCTTATTGGCGGTTTTCAACTATTTGATGAACCCTCAATTATCTTTGGGGTAGGAGGTATGGGAACGCCAATATTCGGCGGTCCTGATAGATCGGTGTTGACTATCGTCTGGAACTTTTACGATATTTCATTCCGCAACCAGTTCCGTTTTGGTTACGGCGCCGCGGTTGCGTTCCTGCTCCTTTTGATTATTGCCGTTGTTTCCGGCCTGGGAAACCGGTTTATCGGCGGTAAAGAGGATAACTGATATGCGTAGAGTAGAAAAAATTCCAACGATAATTCTCCTTGTCATCGTTTCAGCCGTTTCTTTGTTTCCTTTTTACATGATGTTTACCATGAGTACATACAAGGCTGAGGAAATATTTACCGGCATTAAATTTTTACCGGGAACTTATTTTTTCAGTAATCTAAAAGTTGTACTGGATGGCAATTTCGCTCAGGCGTATCTAAATAGTATTACTATTTCCATTACCGCTACTTTTGTATCGGTATTGATAAGCGCTATGGCCGGTTATGCCCTCAATATCTATGTTTTTAGATTTAAAAAGGTAATTTTTCAAATTATTATTCTTACGATGATGATACCAACCCAAATTTCAATGGTAGGCTATATGATTTTGATGCGTACTTTTCATTTGATGAATACGCTTGTTCCCCTCATGCTGATTTGGTTTGCCAACGGATTCGGCGTTTTCTGGATGACCAAGTATATGAAGACCGCTCTTTCTCTTGAAATGGTAGAAAGCGCCCGCATAGACGGCGCAAATGAAATTCTTGTTTTTTTCCGTATAGTCCTTCCGTGTATACTTCCTGCTGTTACTACACTGGTACTGCTTGTTTTTCTCTGGTCATGGAATAATTACCTGCTTCCATTGATCTTTATTACGAGGGCCAATCTTACTACCATTCCCATCTTTATTCAAAGTTTGAGCAATGCGTTTCGGGCCGATTATGGAGGCCAGCTTACCGGTTTGGTCCTTGCTACTATTCCCCTTATCATTTTATTCGTTGCAGGATCCAGGAGCTTTATCAGGGGCCTTACTTCCGGCGCGGTGAAAGGATAATAAATAATATCAGCTTACAAGGAGAGATATGAATATGAAAAAGGCATTACGGTATCCGCCAATTGCGGCACAGTTTCCCCATCTGCTGCATGGCAGCGATTACAATCCCGATCAATGGCTCACATGGAAGGACGCAAAGAATTCTGCCCGTATATGGGAAGAAGATATACGGCTGGCTGCATTGGCCGGCCTCAATTCCCTGACCATTGGCAATTTGGCATGGGCGGCAATGGAACCGTCGGAAGGCGAATACCGCTTTGAATGGGCTTGATGCGGTAATGGATATTTTTGCAAAGAACAACATGACCGCCGTACTGTGTACGCCGTCGGGAGCGCGTCCTGCCTGGATGAGCCAAAAGTACCCCGAAGTGCTTCGGGTAAACGACGCCCGGATACGGATACTCCACGGGCAGCGGCATAATCATTGTCCTTCCTCGCCGGTATACCGGGAAAAGGTTACCGCAATAAACAGCCGCCTGGCTGAACGGTATAAGGATCACCCGGCGCTTGGTCTGTGGCATATTTCCAATGAGTACTCAGGTGAATGTTATTTTCCTCAATGTCACTGCCCGCTTTGTCAGGAACGCTTTCGGGACTATCTGAAAAAACGCTACGGTACGCTGGACGCGCTGAATGAGGCATGGTGGACCTTTTTTTGGAGTCATACCTACACTGACTGGCAGCAGGTTGAAAGTCCCAGCAGCAGGGGCGAGATGAGTGTTCATGGCTTGAATCTTGAATGGAAACGTTTTACCACTGAACAATTTGTTGACTTTTATCTTCTTGAAATCGCGCCGCTCAAAAAAATCACGCCGCACATACCCTGTACAACCAATTTTATGGGGACCTACCCCGGTCTTGACTATTTCCGTCTTGCCGAAGTTCTGGATGTGGTTTCCTGGGATAATTATCCGGCATGGAAAAATACAGAAGAAGATGTTACTACGGGTTCACGGATTTCTTTTCTGCATGACTTGAACCGCTCACTTAAAGGCAAACCTTTTATGATGATGGAATCTTCGCCCAGCGCAACCAACTGGCAGCCGGTGGCCAAGCTCCGCCGGCCCGGCGTTCACATTCTACAGTCCTTGCAGGCGGTAGCCCACGGTTCGGACACGGTACAGTACTTCCAGTTCCGCAAAGGACGCGGGGGGTTTGAAAAATTCCATGGCGCCGTTGTAGATCATGAGGGTACGGAAAATACCCGGGTCTTTCGGGATGTTGCTGATGTGGGCAAGCGCCTTGCGAAACTGGATGCAATTGTGGGAACATCAACGCCTGTTTCCGCAGCGCTGGTGTTTGACTGGAATGTACGGTGGGCGCTTGATGATGCCAAAGGTTTTTTGCAGGAGCGTACCGGTTATGAGGAAACAGTCATCAATCACTACCGCGCTTTCTGGCGGCAGGGTGTTTCGGTTGACATTATTGATTCGACAAAAAGCCTCGATGGTTATGATCTCCTCGCCGCACCGATGCTGTATATGCTGCGTCCAGGATTTGCGGAGCGTATTGCGTCTTTTGTAAAAGCCGGCGGCGTTTTTGTCACTACCTATATTACCGGGTATGTAAACGAAAATGACCTTTGTTTTCAGGGAGGGTTTCCCGGCCCGCTCAAGGAAACGCTTGGCATCTGGTGTGAAGAAATTGATTCGCTGTACCCTGGTGATAGTAATGCTTTCCTGTGGAATGATAAGCGTTTCAAGGTTTTTGATTTCTGTGAGCTTATCCATCTGCGGGGCGCTGAGGCGCTTGCCGTATATACCGGTGATTTTTATGCCGGACGTCCCGCCCTTACGGTGAACTGTTTTGGCAAAGGCAAGGCGTACTTTGTTGCGGCCCGTACGGAACAGGATTTTCTCAACAGTTTCTATGCTTCAATGGTAAAAGAATTACATATACCCCGTGCCCTGAATGGAGAGCTTCCCGAAGGTGTTACCGCCCAGATCAGAAGCGACGGGGTTACCAATTATGTCTTTGTGATGAATTTCACGCCTAAAACCCGCGTTATAGACACCGGCATGGACAAAAAAGAACTCGCCCCCTGGGAAGTATGGATATATGAGGAGGCTCGTTCTTGATTTCACAGAGCAGCAAAGGATGGACATCATGGCCGAAGTGACAATATGGGAAGACAAAATTACGATACCAACATACCCCGTTGGGGAGCAAAACAAAAATCCCATGTTTTTGGAAAAACGGGT
>JAITHQ010000234.1 GCA_031279925.1 Treponema sp.
AGGTTCCTCCCTCGCGGGTTTTCCTCACTACGCGGATCAGCCTTCCACCGGCTCCCTGGCCCCGTCAGGCCAGAGTACCACGTTCTCCCGATAATCTAAATCATAGGTTCTCCGTGGACCTTCTTTAGTTATTCTTAAGGGGAACAACTATATTGTTGGGATAGGCTTAATTGGCAGGGCGAATGTTCCGCAGCAGTTCCGTATAGGGCCGGGTTTCAATTTGCTCCGGTTTGACGCCAAGGCATTCAAGAAGCGACAAAAGCCGCCTGCGGCTTTGCGCCACGGTTTGACTGTAATCATCGGCGGCAAGAATCTCAAGCTCGATAAACCAGCCCAGATCCCGCACCAGGGAAAGTTCAGCCAGTACCGGCTCTCCCTCCCCGTCCGGCGCTTGCCATGCGCGGCCCCGTTTTTCCTTCTGTATGGCCGGATGCAAGCCCAGCCGCCGCAAGAGTTCCTCAAAGGCCGCAGCATCCGACACGGTAAATTCACGTTCATTGTTTACTTCAACGCCGCTCTGGAGTTCTTTTGTTTTATACGTTATTAAAACGGTTTCCCGGCTCTGGCCTTCCGCATCGGCGCCGGTTTCCCGCCGTACCCGCAGGCCCGAAGGCGGCAAGCCCCCGGCGTGGGATGTATCCGCCTGAACCCAATAGGCGTCAATCTTTTCAAAAGACCCCCGGTAAGCGCCCAGTAAAGCAAGCCGCTCCTGTACCGGCTGCGGGTTATCAAGCCGGGCTTTTATTTCAATTTCAAAGGCCATAGCGTTTATTCAACCTTGTTTTCTTAATTTTGGTAGTTTCACATTATTTTTTGTATTATGATACATTATCCTATAGCCCGACGCAAGTAATATCTTGTATTGTCCGCTGAAAGAGGATATATATTTTTATGGGGGCAGGAATCAGGCGGGCCCCCGAACATTGGAGTAAAGGAAAGCCGTTATAACGCCGATACTGAAATGTTATGATCTATCGGCGCGGAATTATCTTCTTGCTGTTGGCTTCTGGTTTGGTATTGCTTGCTTCAAGGCTTTTCGCCGAAGATACGGTTCATGTAGTGGCAAAGGGGGAAACGGTGTATTCGATCTCCCGCTCTTACCAAGTGAGCCCGGAGGAACTTATGAGCTATAACGAAATTGCCGACGCCTCAAAACTCCAGGTAGGCAGGCGGCTTCGGATACCTTCCCCGGCTATCCCCGCTGGAATACGGTCCGCGCCGCCCTCTCTACAGAGTATTTCGGTATCGCCGGCTGTTTCAGGCAGGGCTTTTACCGAATACCGGGTTGTGCAAAATGATACCCTCTACAGTATTGCCCGGGCTCACGGCATTACACTCCAGGCATTGCGGGACACTAATGGTTTTTCCAAAAACTATGTGCTCAAGGCCGGGGAACGGATCAAAATACCAAGCCTTGCCGCCGGCATAGCCGATGCGGGAAACACCAGAACCATTCAGCCGCAGGTCCGCCAGACCGTTTCCAAAACAGTGGATGCGTCCCTGCGCTGGCCGGTCAGCGCCAGGGATATTTCCTACATGACCGGAAAACTGTACGGCGTACTTTTATCGGCGGGCCGGTCGGAGCCTGTTAAAAGCCTCACTCAGGGAACAGTGGTAGCGGCAGGCCCCTACCGTGGATTCGGTAGAGTAGCGATTGTGCAGACATCAGGAGGATATTTGTATGTATACGGAGGCTGCGAAAGCCTGTCGGTAAAAGAAGGCGACCGTATTGGGCCGGGAACTGAATTGGGGAGGCTGGGAATCGACGCGGTTTCTGGAATTCCTCAGCTTGTTTTTATGGTCTACCGGAATAACGCCCCCATTGATCCCGCCAAGGCCCCCCGGGCCTAAGCATAAATTTAAAAACAAGGAAGGTATCAGAATGTCAAAATCCATTGGAACGGTTAACACAACGGAACAGGGAAACAAAAAACATCTTAAAGGCTTGGCTTCCCCCAAGAATGCAAAGAAAACCAAGGCTATAAAGGAGTCGGATCCCCTGGCCCTGTATTTCAGGCAGATTTCAAAATTTCCCCTGCTTACTGTTCAGGAAGAGCAGAGCATTGGGGAAAAAATAGTAAGTCTGCGGACAAAACTTGAGGACCTTGAAGCGGAGCGCGAGGCGAATACGGTTAAGGGCGACTATGAAAAAGAAAAAAACGCCCTGGAGAGCGCTCTGCTCTTTTACAAAAACAAGATGATCAACTCTAACTTACGCCTGGTGGTATCCATTGCCAAAAACTACCAGCATCGCGGCCTTTCTTTGCTTGACCTTATCGATGAAGGCAATATCGGCCTGATAGAGGCGGTAGAGCGTTTTGATTATACCAGGGGATGCCGTTTTTCCACCTACGGCACCTGGTGGATCAGGCAGGCGATTATCAAAAGTATTGCCGACAAGGGCCGGGTTATCCGTATTCCTATCCACATGCTTAACACCATTAAAAAATGTTACTTTGTGGCCAAGCAGCTTACCCAGGACCTTGGCAGGGATCCCAGTGACGAGGAGCTTTCCGAATACCTGGGGGTTCCGGTTTCCAAAGTAAAGGAAATTGTTAAACTCTCCCAGGAAACCACCAGTCTTGACACCATTGTAGACGATGGAAACCTTACCCGCTTGGCGGACCTAATCAAAGATGAGTGCAGCCCGGAACCCTTTGAGATGGTTTTTTCAATGACCCTGCAGGAAACCATGGAAGATATTCTTTCCCAGCTTTCCGAACGGGAAATGAAAATAATCCAGCTTCGATTCGGTTTAACGGGTGAAGGCCCCCTTACCCTGGAAGAAACCGGAAAGCTCCTGGGCATTACCCGCGAGCGGGTACGGCAAATTCAGGAAAAGGCAACCTATAAACTCCGCAATCTTCGGGAACTTAACGAATTAAAAGAAGAGTAAAAGGATGTGATCTACAAAGTATGATGAATATGGGGACTCAAAAC
>JAITHQ010000027.1 GCA_031279925.1 Treponema sp.
ATTGTGGATTTTTGCGGTCAATAGACCGTAAAAATCCCGATTTTCGGGCTCTTTTGGAGCCTGCAAGGTAGAATTTTGGCGTTTGCAACGCCAAAATTCCAGATTTTGAACAGGCTCTCATACCATTTCCTCTGTCGCCCTTGTCAAAGCAAGCTGTCAATACAATACAACAGCCCCTGGTAGCCACCCCTGACCAATGCGGCCCAGAAAACCCTCCCCAAAACGGTAGTTTTATTATCGGCATTTGCCGCCGCCTCCATCAGGGGAAAACCGGTAAGATTGCGCACTATTAAAAGGCTTTCTTCTACCGTGCGGCCCGCATAGTCACGAAGGCCAGAGGCGGTCAATTCGGGGAAGGGGATAATTTCCAATGCCTCAGGTTTTTTGTCCTGTCCTGATACGGGGAACAGAGCGACGCCTTCCGGCAATTTGTCAAGGGCGGCGCGGAGTTCAGGACCAAGCTGAAAAGCATCAGGGGGGAAGGCGCTTTCTTTGGAGAGGAAGGCGGCGGTTTCCGTGTCCGAAGTATCAAGGCGAATCAGTATTGAACGGGCGGCGGTTTCCGCAGCTTTGGCGGCGCTTGCCCGATCCGGCGCGGCGCTGATAACATTGCCGCATTTGCCGATATTGTTTTGGGGAAAACTGACTTTACCGCCCACCACAGTCCGAAGCAGGATGTCGCGTACATAGGGTTTATCACGAGCCGCATCGATTCCGCTGATGGTTTTAACCGTGCCGGGAATCGAAATAAAGGCCCGTTCGGCGCTGGTCCATGTTTTAAGCGGAACAAGGCTTTCCGGACTGCGGCCCATAGCGGCAAGGATGGCGGCGCGGGTTGGTTCAAGGCCGGAGGAATAGGGATAGGTCCAGCCGGACATGTACCCCCCGGAAAGCCGGGCGGCTATTTCGCCGATCATGGGGCCCTTGGGGCTCCATTTGATGTCGCCTTTGGCCGCGCCCACATTCCCCTTCCCCGCCAATCCCAATGCGCGGATTCCCGCCCGGAACGTTTCAAGAATCGCCTCTTTTTTTTCAACTTCAATAGCGGCGGGCATGGTGTGGCCCATCTCGATAAAGTACGGCGGAAAAAAAATGTGCCGGTCGGCAAGACCGCAGACGCTGATTTCCCCATGATACACAATGGCGTCAAGGGAAAATTCCGGGCCTTCCATAAAGGCCTCCACGATTGCCCGGCCAGAACGGGAAAAACGCAGCGCGTCAATGATTGCTTCCTTAAGTTCTTCCATGTTATTCACACGGCGGCATCCCCGGCCACCCATGTTGTCGACGGGCTTTACTACCAAAGGAAATGCAGCGGGCGGGGAAATATTTTCATCAGCGGCGGTAACGGTAATGAATTCCGGTGAAGGGAGGCCGGCCTGTTTGAAACAGGCGCGCATCCGTCCCTTGTCCGATGCGTTAAGGGCCGCCTCGTAGGGTATTCCGGGCAGGCCAAGCCGTTCCGCAACCCAGGCCACAGTAGCGGAAAAATCGGTTCCCGCTGTCATTATCCCCAGGCGGCCCTCGTTTTGTAAAGAACAGGCAAAGGATTCGATTCCCTCTTTGTCCTTAAGGTCTATCTGCTCGAATCGATCCGCAAGGGGCGCACAGGGGGCGCTTGAACTGCCATCCACCACAACTGCAAAAAATCCCAGCTCCTTTGCTATACTGATTGCCGGCCCCTGCATAAGGCCCGCGCCCAAAATTATCAATTGCTCGTTCATGTTGTTTCCTTTGCCTCAGCATATACCTCGAAAGTATCGCCAAGCCTAAAAATTGTACTTGCGGCCAGCAGCAGCGCATACAGCGGGCCTTTTTTGTTTTTGACCAATTTCCCAAACAGCGGGAACCGTTCAGGATGATGCCCGCTTATCACGATTTTTTTTACTTTAAAACCAGCCATACCCAGCGCTTTTTTGCACATTGCCGGGGACCATATCGTCCAGTGATCCGCCGGGCTTTGTTCCAGAAAACGCTCAATCGAGACGCGGCCCGAAATTCCAGAAAACGAAGGGCTTGCAAAGGCCAGGGTTCCGCCGGGCTTAAGGATGCGCCGTATTTCCGCCAGCGCCGGAACACAGTCCCGGAAATGTTCTATTACATACCAGAGCGTTACCGCGCCGAATTCACGGGGAACGCTTAACGTTTCGCTTGTGTCTTCCCGGCGGGGATCGGGGATCGGGGGAAAAAAGCCCTGTAACGCGGGGATGTGGAATGTTTGTGTCACATAACGAACCGCGTCTTCTGTAGGATCGATTCCAAAAGGAGAAAAACCTTCCTCTCTGGCAGCCGCAAGAAAAGGGCCGTAGGCGCAGCCAATATCAAGCAATGCAATTTGGCCTTTGGCAAAAGTTTTGCCGGACCGGGAAAGCAGGGATTTGATCACGGCAAGCCGCCGCCGCCCCATAGCGATCAAATTGGGAAAGTCTTCGATATAGGTTTTTCCGTACTGACGGCGGTAAAAATCAAAAAAATATTCCCGCGCATATTCTATGGGCGGCGGATTAAGCCGGTTCATGGTTATTACGCCGCAGCGGGGACAAGGGCGGAATGAACGCTCCGCGCCGCGGCCAATGTACGGAAAGCCAAGGACAGCCTTGCCGCAGACCGGGCAGCGGCGGTTCACCTGGGGGGCAAAACCATCAATCAGTTCCGCAAGGCTTTGTTTGGGTTCGTGCTCCAGATTGTACCGGACCGCAAGATTCGTACACCGGGTTTTAAGGCTCTGCAAAAATCGCTTTGGTCCGCCATCTTTAAACATGAGCCGGGAAAGTCTTGCCGCCCCTGGTTTTCCAATACCGGCTGAACAGAAGCCGGAAGCCTTTGCAAGCCGCTCGTGATACGCCGTGGGTGAAACCAGCAGAACCGGTACAGCGGCATACAGGGCCTCAAAGGCGGTAAGTCCATAATGGGTGATAATAAGATCGTAATCCGCCAGGCGCTCCCCCAATTTGGGGATACTGTCCAAAACCCTGACGCCCTTGGCCAGAGACCCGCCGTTTAGAGCCTGTTCAAATTGTGGATTTTTGCGGTCAATAGGCCGCAAAAATCCCGGTTTTCGGGCTCTTTTGGAGCCTGCAAGGTAGAATTTTGGCGTTTGCAACGCCAAAATTCCAGATTTTGAACAGGCTCT
>JAITHQ010000033.1 GCA_031279925.1 Treponema sp.
AGAGCCTGTTCAAATTGTGGATTTTTGCGGTCAATAGACCGTAAAAATCCCGATTTTCGGGCTCTGCGAACCTTCGGTTCGATGGAGCCTGCAAGGTAGAATTTTGGCGTTTACAACGCCAAAATTCCAGATTTTGAACAGGCTCTTACGGCCTCCAAGGCTTATTTTCTCATTATTTTACCCGGTTGTCAATATGTAAAAAATAATATTTTGCACAACTAACAAAAATTTAGTTTATTTTGATTGAAAGGCCCTGTTTTACCCAAAAATCGTCCGAACTGCTAATTTATTTTTTTCTTTTTTTCACTTTTTTTACAAAAAACATTTGACAGATTTTTTAAATCAGGGTAGAATATTTTAAGGGAGAGCAAAATGATACAGATAAAACGAAAACGCGCCATTTCTTTTCTTGTTGTGTGTACCGCTTTTTTGCTGATGGTTTCGTGCCAAAAGCGTGACGCGGGGGATGCTTCGGGGAAAATTACCCTGAATGTGCTGAATTATATCGATTTAACCAGCCCCAACAGCGCCGGCGAAATCGAATTTATCTGGGACGGTTTTACCAGCCGGAACAGCGACATTACCATAAACCGAGAGGACCTGTACAACGAGCCGTATCACAACAAAATCGAAGCCTATGTCACTGCGGGTAAACTCCCCGATGTGATGTATGTTTGGCCTTCGGGCAGGTCCACGTCCCTGCATCAGAACAAGCTGCTGAAAGACCTTGGCCCCCTGGTACAAAAAGACGGGCTTGCAGGCTCCTACCTGGCTGCGGCGCTTGATCCGGCCAATCAGGGCGGCGGCTATGTGGCGATGATCCCTATCGCCCTTACGTCAACCCACGCCTTTTACATCAATCTTGAAGTGTTGAACGCCTGCGGCTTAAGCCCGGCAAAGACCTACGCGGAACTGAAAGCCCAGGTTCCCATACTAAAAGCAAAGGGTTACGAAACGGTGATTATGCCCAACAAAGACACCTGGGTTATGCAGTCCTGCCTGTTTTCGCTGGTGGCGGGGCGTTTTGGCGGCCTGGGCTGGGAGCAGAAGATCCTTTCGGGCGGGGAACAATTTACCGGCGCCGATTTTGTAAAGGCCCTGGCCTTTATCAAGCAGATGTACACCGACGGGGTGCTTTCCGGCGCTTCTCTGGGAACGGCCTACGGCGACAGCCCCGGTATGTTCGCCACCAACAAGGGCGCGTACATGATCGACGGCGATTGGCGGGTTGGGGCCTTTCTAACGGACCAAACAACCGGCCAGGCGCTCTTAAGCCCGGAAAAACAAAGAAATATTTTGATTAGCGTGTTTCCCGATATTGAAGGGGCAAAGCTGAACAAGTCCACATCGGGGGTGCTGGGAACCGGCTGGGCCATGAGCGCCGCCATTCCATCAGGTTCCCCCAGGGAAGACGCCGCGTGGCGGCTTATCAAATGGCTTACCGGGCCTGAAACCGAAGGGCGGCGGGTAGAAACCGGCGGCGTTGCCACTCCGGTTTGGGCCGATCTGGATTACAGCGCCATGCAGCTTGAACCGCTCCAGGTGTCCATCGGCAATCTGGGGAATGAATACACCGCCACAACCTGTGTTATCGACGGCGTGTTTCACAGCGATGTGTTTAACCCCTTAAACGACGGCCTTGCCGAAATCGGCATGGGAACCAAAACGCCGGAACAGGTTGCCGCCGAAATCCAGAAAGTGTTTGACGCCTGGAAAAAAAGCCAGTAGGGGAGGGGGGAGGCCGGCATTATGAAAGACATCAGCGCGACAACGGAAAAACGCATCTCGTACGCGATTTTGGTAGTGCCCGCCCTGCTTATCTATCTTTTTGTGATGGCCTTCCCCACGATTTTTTCCGTACTGCTCAGCCTGACCAATTATTCAGGCGGAAGAATTTTTGGCAACCCAAAACTCCAGTTCGCGGGGCTTAAAAGCTACCTTGCGGTTTTTCAGGATTCGTATTTTTTTATCGCCCTTAAAAACAACCTGTGGATCGTGATTATATCGGTCTTTGGGCAGATTCCCCTGGGCTTTATCCTTGCCTATATTCTTTCGCGGGGGCTTATCAAGGGAACGGATTTTTTCCAGACCATGATATACCTTCCCAATGTTATTTCTTCCGTTATTATTGGCATTCTGTTTAATAATTTCTTTTTAACTTCCAACAGCGTAATGCTGGAAATACAGCGTTTCTTTAACCCCGCGGCGGAATTTGTGGTGAACAAAAACCCCATGCTGCCGGTGCTCTTGGTAATGCTCTGGATGTACACGGGAACCTATGTAATTATCTTTCTGGCCAATCTGCAAAAAATCGATGTGGCGGTTATCGAGGCTTCCAAGATCGACGGGGCAAATGAGGCGCAGACGCTGCGCTACATTATACTCCCGGCGCTTTCCGGGGTAATTGTTACCACGGCGATTCTGGCGATTTCTGGATCGTTAAAATCATTCGATCTAATTTTTGTCATGACCCAGGGCGGGCCGGCGCACCGTACCAGCGTGCTTTCCCTTTACATGTACGAAAAGGCGTTCCGGGGAGCGCCGAATTATCCGGTGGCAAACGCCATTTCAACGGTAATGGTGATTATCAGTTTTATATTGATAGGGATCACCAGGGGCGTTGAAAAACATTTTTCAAAGGAGTAGGTATGGCGGATATACGGAAAACCAATATTGCAGCCCTGTTCCTTATGTACGCCGTTGTTGTTCTTTTTACGATTCTGGCGGTGTATCCCATTTTCTGGCTGCTGATCCAGTCCTTTAAAACAACCCAGGAATATATGTCCGCCAGTAAACTGGCCTTTCCCAAAATCTGGTTTTTCAAAAATTATCCCATTACCTGGGCCACCGGCAAATTCGGTATTTTGATTATTAACAGTATTATTTATACTTCCGTTACCGTGCTTTCGGTAATCGCCTTGAGTTTTATGGCGGGTTTTGCCTTTGCCAAACTTCCTTCAAAATTTACCCCGCTTTTGCACGGCATTTTTATTATAGGAATCCTGCTTACCCTGCAGTCGATACTGGTTCCCCTGTTCCTGATGATCAACGCCGTGGGCCTTTACAATACCCGCCTTGGCGTACTTATCCCCTACATTGGAATCGGGCTGCCTATGGGCATTTACCTTAGCACCGAATACATTAAAAGTATTCCCGACGCATTAATCGAATCGGCGCGGATAGACGGGGCAAAATATTTGCGCATTTTCAGAAGCATTATTATGCCGATTGCTTCGCCAGTGGCCGCTTCGGTGGCGATTCTGATGATCACCGGCACATGGAACGAATTTATGCTGGTGAACATCCTTGTTTCCAAAAACGAGATCAAGTCGCTGCCGGTGGGGATCAGTATGTTTTCCGGGGCGCTGGCCTCTGATTACGGCAAGCAATTTGCCGCTCTGGTTATCGGCATGACGCCGATGATTATTTTCTATTTAACATTCAGAAAACAGATAACAAGGGGCGTTGCCGCCGGGGCGGTAAAGGGATAACAATGCGGTACGGTTATTTTGATAACGAAAAATGTGAATATGTGATTGAGCGTGTTGATACGCCCATGAGCTGGACGAATTACATCGGCACGGAAAACCTGGCGGGTGTGTTTAACCAGACCGCCGGGGGCTATTTGTTTTGCAAGAGCGCCGAGCATCATCGTATAACGCGCTTCCGTGGCAATGCCGTTCCCGCCGACCGCCCCGGTCATTATGTATATCTGCGGGACGATGAAAGCGGCGATTACTGGAGCGTCAGCTGGCAGCCGGTCGCAAAGCCCGTTAACGCTTACCGCGCCCGGCACGGCCTTTCCTACTCGGTGTACTCCTGCGAGTATAGCGGCATTTACGCGGAACAGACCC
This sequence comes from Treponema sp., assembly GCA_031279925.1. The sequence goes on from JAITHQ010000033.1 coordinate 3,855, forward strand.
TGTTTATTCCCCGTGGCGCGGATGTGGAACTGTGGGACATTACAATCGAAAACCGCAGCGGGCGGCCTCGTAAAATCAGCGTGTTTTCCTACGCTGAATTAAGCTGGCATCAGATTGACGGCGACAATAAAAATTTTCAGTCTACCCTGTACTGCGCCGGCGCGTCATACAAAGACGGCGTAATAGAGCAGGAGCTGCATTACGAAGAAAACGGTTTCCAGTTTTTTACCGCCGATGTGGATTGCGACGGTTTTGAAACTGAACGCGAGCGTTTTACCGGCGTGTGGCGAAGTGAAAATAACCCCGAAGCGCTTGAACGGGGCGTTCTTGAGGGAAGAAGCGCCTGGCAGGGCGGGAACCAGTGCGCCGCGCTGTACAAGAAACTTTCGCTTAAGGGCGGCGAAACTACACGGCTCTGTTTTATGCTGGGCGAAGGAAACAGCCAGGCAGGGCAAAAAACACGCGCCCAATTTTCCACGCCCCAGTCCCGTGACGCGGCGCTGGCGGCCCTGGCCGCGTACTGGCGGGAAAAACAATCCCATTTGCAAATCAATACGCCCAACGCCGATATGAACACCATGCTTAACATTTGGACGCTTTACCAAAGCGAGATTAACGTAATGTTTTCCCGCTTTGCCAGCTTTATTGAAGTTGGGGGGCGTACCGGCCTTGGCTACCGGGATACATCCCAGGACGCCATGTGCGTTATTCCCAGTAACCCGGAAAAATGCCGGGAACGGATTGTACAGCTCCTTAAGGCCCTGGTAAGCGAAGGTTACGGCCTGCACCTGTTTGAGCCTGAATGGTTTGATGAAAAAGAGAAAAGCAGTTTCCGCAGCCCCACCGTGGTTCCCGCGCCGGATCGTAAATCGGTAATACACGGGCTAAAGGACGCCTGCAGCGATGACGCCCTGTGGCTGGTTTCCACCATAGCCGAGTATATCCGCGAGACCGGAGACGCGGCATTTGCGGATCTGTCGCTGCCCTACGCTGACACAGACGCTCCGCCGGATTCGGTGTACGGACATTGTAAAAAAATTCTGCGGTTTTCCGAGCGCATGGTGGGCAGCCACGGCGTGTGCCAGGGGCTGCGGGCGGACTGGAATGACTGCCTTAATTTGGGCGGCGGTGAAAGCGCCCTGGTTAGTTACCTGCACCTGTGGGCCCTGGATAACTTTATTCAGCTTGCCGAATTTTTGGAACGAAAAGAAGACGCCGCCTTTTTTAGGCGGATTCACGAAAAGACCGCCAAAAACTGCCGTGAAAAACTCTGGGACGGCAGGTGGTATCTGCGGGGCTTTACCAAAACAGGCCGTCCCATTGGCACCGATGCCGACCGGGAGGGCAAGGTTCATCTGGAGAGCAATACCTGGGCGGTTATTGCCGGCGGAGACGGGGAGGAGCGGGGCAGGCAGGCAATGGACTCGGTTTGGGAATACCTTGCTACCCCCTACGGCCTTATGCTTAACGCCCCGGCATATACGGTTATTGATGACGATGTTGGTTTTGTTACCCGCGTTTATCCGGGGCTTAAGGAAAACGGGGCGATTTTTAGCCATCCCAATCCCTGGGCATGGCTTGCCGAATGTGTAATCGGCAGGGGCGGCAAGGCAATGAAACTGTACAACCAGCTTTGCCCCGCCGCGTGGAACGACCGCTGCGATCTGCGCAAGGCCGAACCGTACAGCACCTGCCAGTTTATTACCGGTAAGGATCACGGGGCCTTTGGCGAGGCGCATCACCCCTTTATGACCGGTTCAGGGGGCTGGAGCTACTTTGCCGCGACCCAGTATATTCTGGGTATACGCCCCGGTTTTAATTCCCTGATAGTAGACCCCTGCATTCCCCCTGAATGGGACGGCTTTAGCGCCGTACGGCGTTTCCGGGGCGCTGAATACCGCATAACAGTGCGGAACCCCAGCCAAGTAAGCAAAGGCGTGGCGGAAATACGGATAAACGGCCAAAAGCGCGATGCAATAGCAATTGCGGATCAAGGATCGGTATGCAATGTGGAGGTGATTCTTGGCTGACAAACGCGCAAAAATATTAATCAGGCCCCCCCCCCCCCCCGCGCCGCGGGGGCTGGAATTTTGTTTAGTTTTTATATTTGTGTTGGTAAGGCGAGGACAGAATAAGAAGAAATTAAA
>JAITHQ010000034.1 GCA_031279925.1 Treponema sp.
CTGTTCAAGCCGTTTATAATGAAGAAACTCGTTGACAAAGACGTGGTGTACAATATCAAAAAAGCCAAAATGCTGGTGGAGCAGGAAACCCCGGAAGTCTTTGCCATTCTTGACGAAGTGGTAAAGGAACACCCCGTGCTGCTGAACCGCGCCCCCACGCTGCACCGCCTGGGTATTCAGGCATTCGAGCCGGTGCTGGTGGAAGGCAAGGCGATCAAACTGCACCCGCTGGTCTGCCACGCCTTTAACGCCGACTTTGACGGCGATCAAATGGCGGTGCATGTGCCCCTTACCCAGGCGGCCCAGATGGAGTGCTGGACGCTGATGCTCAGCGCCCGAAATCTCCTGAACCCCGCCAACGGTAAAACCATTGTGTTTCCGTCCCAGGACATGGTGCTGGGGATTAACTTCCTTACCCGGATCAAGCCCAATGCCAAACGTCCCGGCTTATCCAGGCCGGAAACACGGGACAAAGTTCCCGCCTATTCCAGCATGGAAGAAGTGCTTATGGCCGTGGAAAGCAAGGCCCTGGATTGGGAGGCCCTTATCCGGGTAAAGCCGACCAAGTCCCTTGTTTGGGACAAGGCGGGCCGCGAGGCCAAGGTCAGGGGAGACCGTACAATCGAAACTACCGCCGGCAGGCTGGTGTTCAACGAGGAACTGCCGCATGAAATTCCCTTCATCAATTATGAACTTAAAGACAAGGAACTGCGCGCCCTTATCGAACACGTATTCAACGAGAAGGGCTCCTGGACCACGGTAAAGATGCTGGACGCGATCAAGGCAACCGGATACCGCTACGCCACGGTCTTTGGGGCCACCATTGGTGTGGACGATATTGTGGTTCCCAAAGAAAAGGGCGAGATGATCGAAAAAGCCAACAAGGAAGTCGATTCGATTCAGAAGCAGTGGCGGCAGGGGCACATCACCCAGGAAGAGCGCTACAACCGCGTTGTTGAAGTCTGGTCAAAAACCAACGAAGACCTTACCAATATTATGATGAAAACCCTGGAAGCCGACCGGGATGGTTTTAACTCAATTTATATGATGGCGAACTCCGGGGCGCGCGGAAGCCGCAACCAGATTCGCCAGCTTGCCGGTATGCGGGGCCTTATGGCAAAGCCCTCCGGCGACATCATCGAACTGCCCATCCGTTCAAACTTTAAAGAAGGGCTTTCCGTTATCGAGTTTTTTATTTCGACTAACGGCGCCCGCAAGGGTCTGGCCGACACGGCGCTTAAAACCGCCGAAGCGGGCTACCTTACCCGCCGGCTGGTAGACATTGCCCAGGATGTGGTGGTAAACGACGACGACTGCGGCACGATTAACGGCATTTCCTATTCGGCGATTAAAGACGGCGAAGACATTGTAGAGCCTTTGAGCGACCGCATTGTTGGCCGTTATACCCTGGAGCGGGTAAAGCATCCGATTACCGGCGAGCTTATCATCGACGTAAATGAGGAAATTACCGAAACCATTGCCGCCGCTATCGACGCCGCCGGTGTTGAAACCGTGCGAATTAGAACCGTTCTTACCTGCGAGGCCAAGCACGGCGTGTGCCGCAGATGTTATGGCCGCAACCTTGCCACCAACCGGTCGGTAGACATTGGCGAGGCGGTGGGAACAATCGCCGCGCAGTCAATCGGCCAGCCGGGTACTCAGCTTACCATGCGTACCTTCCATATAGGCGGCGTCGCTACCAAGGTAAGCGAAGAAAACCGTACCTTCCTTAAGTACCCGGTATATATCCGCGAGGTAACCGGGGCCCATGTTGAACTCGATGATCGCCGCTGGCTTTTTACCCGTAAAGGCCACGCTGTGGTAAACAAGGTAATAAAAGAATACAAACTGGAGTCTGTTGACCAGTTGCTGGTTGAAGACGGCAAGCGGATTATCCGGGGCGAACCTATCATCAAACGCGGGGACAAAGAAATTCTTTCGCCGGATATCGCCTACGCAATGATACTTGACGGAACGCTGTATCTTATCGGTCAGGAACAAAAAATTGAAATCCGCAATGGTTCCGAATTTGTGGTAAAGAAAGGCATGGTAGTGGAAAAAGAAAAAACCATCGCTACTTTCGACCCTTTCTCGGACCCGATCATCGCCGAGGCAAGCGGAACCGTTAAATACGAAGACATTATTCCCGGCACTACCCTTAAAGAAGAAATCGATGAGGAAACAGGGAACACCGAAAAGCGCATTACCGAGTTTCAGCTTGAAACCAAACAGCCCCGTATTTACATCTTTGATGATAATGGCAACGAGGTGGCTTCTTACCACCTGCCCGGCGGGGCGATTCTTCAAGTTGACGAAGGCGAAAAGATCAAAGCGGGCCGCACCATTGCCAAAACCCTTAAAGAATCCGCCCGCGCTATGGACATTACTTCCGGCCTTCCCCGTGTCAGTGAACTCTTTGAAGCCCGTAAACCAAAAAGTCCGGCGGTGCTTGCCCAGGTTTCGGGTATTGTGTATTTTCATGGCATAGTCAAAGGCAAGCGGAAAGTTTCCATTAAAGACGCTTTCGACCGGGAATATCCGCACCTTATCCCCATGAGCAAGCGGCTTTTGGTGCGTGACGGCGATACGGTAGAAGCCGGGGAAGCCCTCTGTGTGGGCGCGGTTAATCCCCATGAAGTGCTGCACATTCTGGGTGAAAGCACCTTGCAGCGTTACCTAATGGACGAGATACAGCAGGTGTACCGCCTGCAGGGCGTGTCGATTAACGACAAACATATTGGCGTTATTATCCGGCAGATGATGCGGAAAGTTGAAATTCGTTTTGTGGGCGATACCAAGTTTATTTACGGCCAAATGGTAGATAAGTACCGTTTCCACGAAGAAAACGCCCGTGTTATTTCCGAAGGCGGCCAGCCCGCCATTGCCCAGCCAATGTTCCAGGGAATTACCAAGGCATCGCTTAACATCGATTCGTTCCTTTCGGCGGCCAGTTTTCAGGAAACCACCCGGGTGCTTACCAACGCGGCAATTGCCGGTTCCACCGACTACCTGCGGGGCCTTAAGGAAAACATTATTATCGGCCACCCCATACCGGCGGGAACCGGTATGAAGCGATACCGGGACATCAAGCTCTACGACGAGGACAGCCAGGACCTGGACATTCAGATGCAGGAAATACTTGAGCAGCGCAAACTCGAAGCCGCCGCAATCGCCGCCGAAGCTGGAGAAGCTGAGCTTACCACAGAGGTTGAGGAAAGCGAAGAAGAGGGAGTTTAACTGTTTCCCGTTTAAGCCGTGCGGTAAGCCGCACGGCTTCTTTATGGCGTATAACACTGAATCGCGGCTTTAGAGCCTGTTCAAAATGGCGGTGCTGTTTTTTTATTTTATGCTGCAGCCAAATAAGGAATCTAACCCTGGGTTTTACGCCCGCTTGTTTCGCTTGGGGCGCAGACGGGAACTTGGTTTTAACAACGTTCCGCGGCTGGCCGTGCTGTTGCCCTTGCGTTCCCGTTTTTTGCGGGCAGCCGCCGCTGGATATGCAGCGCCCTTCTGGGCCTAGAATAATTATGCCCTAATTCGGGTGCTTGACGCCGGTAGAATATTCTGTCATGCTAATATTCTCTATTCTCAGGGCGGTAGCGTCCTTATAGGCCCTGAGTGCGGACAAAAGATTTGACGGAATGAGGATAATTATATATACTAAAGAGGTATGAAACAGTTTAAATGGTGGCTGCTTTTTTTACTGGCCTTGCTGGCCGCCTGTAAATCACAGGAGCCGGTTGTGGACAACCAGCCCAAGGAATCAACAGAAACGGTACTTGCATCCCCTCCGCCGCCCCCTGCGGTAGAGCCAAAAAAAGAGGAAGAAGAATTCGATCCACAAAGTATCAGCCAGGAAGTTTTTGATACAACACTGGTGGAGGTACAACAGTTTATCGAAAAGTTAAACCGGATAATCAGTGGAAAAAACTATGGTTTATGGAAGGCGGCTCTTGCGGACGAATATTTTCAAGAGATTTCATCCCGTGAATTTCTTAGACGGACCAATGAATCCAAAGGCATGAAAACGCGCAAAATTGTATTAAGAACGCCTGAGGATTATTTTAAGCATGTAGTGGTTCCATCCCGGGCAACTAGCCGGGTAGACGACATTGAATTTATCAACACAAGCAGGGTAAAAGTAATTACCGTATCTTCCAGCGGTCAGCGGCTGCGGCTGTACGATCTTGAAAAATCAGGGGATGTCTGGACGATAATTAATTGAGGCTGTTCCAAAATATCATATTTTGGTATACTTGTCTTTATAAAAAATGCGGTTCGCGGCCCTAGGCAGTAAACCGCAAGAGCTTGTAACAAAACAGTCGTTTTGAAACAAGTTTAGATACAACAATATAAAGGAGAGAGTAATGGTACCATTCAAGCGTTTTTCCATCCTGATTTTAACGGCTCTTATCGCCGTATCTGCGGTAAGCGGACAGGCCAATGAGGATGATGAAATGTCCGTTGAGGAGTCCTATCTGCAGGAAGCCATCGAAATGATGATTATCCGGGAAACGAGCCGGGCGGATGGCCGCGATCAGAAACTGATAGCGCTGGAGTATATTGGAAATGCACTGGAGCGCGGCAGTACCAATGAAGAGCTTCGCACTACCCTGGAATTTCTTTCCCTGGAAGGAGTGCAGCACAAAACCATGGAAAATGGGCGCGTTGTGAACAACTATCCTGATGTACGGCGGCAGGCTGCAAAATACCTGGGCGATATTGGAACCGAGGAAGCAAAAACAGCCCTGATCAAAATCTGCACTACGGACACCGAGCCTATGGTATTGCAAGAGGCGGTTAAATCGCTGGGGAATATTGGCCTTAACAACAATGATGAAACAGTAAACGCCATTGTCTGGATAGTTAACCGTTTTAACACCCTTAATCCAGATAATCTGCTTGCCCTTTCAGCTTTAGACGCTCTGGATAAAATTGCCAAAAAGAACCGGGGCATTAAAGACGCAGGCGCCCTGCAACTGATCATTAAAATTGCCGATGGCCCCTATGTCCTGCCGGTCAAAACACGGGCAAGACAGGTTTTGTTGGATATGCGCCAATACGCCGCCCAAGAGCAACAGAAGAAATAGCAGATAAAATACACCTTCGTTTAAGATGGTCTCTGCACGCCAGCGCCCCAGGCGCTGGCGGTTGGTTATAATTTTGATCTCTTGTTAAACCCTGCCGCAGAGCGATAACAATTTGCTTGCGGCAGTTTCTGGAATACGGGGCTTCAATCCATGCTAATAATTTTCCGGGCGTATCTGGAAATATGCTTTGGGGTGTTTGCAGACCGCGCAGAGTTCCGGCGCTTTTTTGCCAATAACGATGTGGCCGCAATTGGCGCATTGCCAAACCTGATCGCCGTCACGGGAAAATACCAAACTGCCTTGGATGTTGGCAAGGAGCCTGCGGTAGCGCTGCTCATGTTCCTTTTCAATCTTGCCTACCAGTTCAAACAGGGCCGCTATGTGGCTAAAGCCTTCTTCCTTTGCGGTTTTGGCAAAACCGGCGTACATGTCGGTCCACTCATAATTTTCCCCGGCGGCTGCGTCTTCCAGGTTAGCCGTTGTCGTGGGGACTTCATCGCCATGAAGCAGCTTGAACCAGATTTTGGCGTGCTCCTTTTCATTAAGCGCCGTTTCCCGAAACAGATCCCCAATCTGCTTGTAGCCTTCTTTTTCTGCCTTGGAGGCATAGTAAAGGTACTTGGTATGGGCCTGGGACTCCCCGGCAAAGGCTGTCCGCAGATTCTGTTCTGTTTTTGTTCCTGTTAGTTCTGCCATAGTTTTCTCCTTGCTTTGAGTATAGGCTATGGGCGTAGCTATTTCAAGAAACCATATTGCCCACCGGAAATCCAAACGGAAACGGGGGCGGCCAAAACCAACGGGAACTGTTCCGCCCTTGCCGGCTGGCCTGATATGCCCCCGGCATGAACTGGCCTTAGCGCCTGTTCAAAATCTGGAATTTTGGCGTTGCAAACGCCAAAATTCTACCTTGCAGGCTCCAAAAGAGCCCGAAAATCGGGATTTTTGCGGTTTATTGACCGCAAAAATCCACAATTTGAACAGGCTCT
>JAITHQ010000036.1 GCA_031279925.1 Treponema sp.
TATCCCTTTGCTTTAAGCGGCGCCTTCACGATATTTCCCCTCCTGGGCGTGAATTATAATCTGGTTCTTTTCGCGGCCCCATACAACACGCTGGGCTTCCAGGCCGGCGCCGGTATTGACTATAATCTGAGCGGCAGCGTCTATCTTCGGGCCGAAGCGCTTTTTAACTTCCGTCTTGCCAATAAGAATTATACCGATATGAAAAGCAATCCTTACTTAACCGGTGTATCTACCGGCTTCGGCCTTGGCCCCCGGATCACTATCGGCGCAGGCTACAAGTTTCAATCAAATACCGCGCCCTGAAAGGCGGGGTATTAAACCAGACTTTCGAATAAACGGTTTAAAAAGCCCGGCTTATCATCAAACTGACGATGGGCCGGTACTTTGTTAATAGAAGCAGCTTTAAAACTAACGTTTTGAAACAGGCTCAATAAAAAATAATACTTTTCTATATATTTTGATAATGTCCGGCCTGGAACCGGTTATGGTGAAACTGATGACGTATTACAAGGTACAGAAAATACTGCCGGACACCTGGTATATCAGCGAAGTTCTGGGCGCCGGCGAGTATCTGCTTGCAGGCGGCGAAAAGGCCCTGCTTATTGATACCGGCTACGGTTTTGTCAATCTGCGTCCGGTACTTGCAAGAATAACCAAAAAAGAAATTGAAGTTGTAAACAGCCACGGCCATGTGGATCACACCGGGGGAAACGATCAATTTGAAAAAATCCGGATCGATAAAAACGATTTTCCCATGTTAAAAAAAGAATGGAAAAAATCGCAGCTTGATCTTCTGATACATTACGGAAAGCGCATTAATCCGGTTTTGAATCTGCTCCTTTTGTATTTCCGGTTTCAACGCTTCAGAAAATACAATACCAGGGTAGAAGCGCTGCCGGAAGACATGGTTTTTGATTTGGGCGGAAGGCAAATAGCGGTGATGAAGATTCCGGGCCATTCCCCGGGGAGTGTAATTTTTTTGGATGCCTTTACAAAAACTATTTTTGCGGGGGATGCGCTTAATCCCAATATGTTTTTATTTTTAGATGAACGCCTGAAACTTGGAGAGTACGCGGACAACATTGAAAACATCGTTTCCCTTAAGGGATTTAACGCCATTCAGGTTTCCCATCAAGTCCAGGCTCTTCCCTTTTCCTTTGTAAAGTGGTATGCGGATTTTCTTCGCCGGGTTGATTTAGACAAAAGTGAGCTGACCGGTATTCCAAACGGCAGCCGCCCTGTTTATCAATATGCGGAAAAATGTGAAATCCTTAACGGCAATAAAGCCGCGGTATGTTTTGCGGCGGATAATTTATAGGAGGCAGTAATGAACGAGTACAAGAAACAGGCTGAAGCATTAGTGGGGAAAATGACTCTTGAAGAAAAAGCGGAACTGGTTTCCGGCTTTGGCATGTGGGAAACAAAGGGCTGTGAACGCCTGGGACTTACAAAAGTTGATATGTCTGACGGCCCAAACGGCATCCGCAAGCAGCTTGATTATTATGATATTGCGGAGGATAAATCGGTACAAGCAGTATGCTTTCCCACCGGCTCCTGTACGGCCTGTTCCTGGGATATTGAACTAATGAAGGAACTGGGGGTGGTTCTGGGAAAAATTGCGAAAAAACATAGCCTTTCGCTGCTCCTGGGCCCGGCCATCAATATGAAACGTTCGCCCCTCTGCGGACGTAATTTTGAATATCTTTCCGAAGATCCCTATGCCGCCGGGGAAATGGGGGCCGCCTATATAAAGGGGCTGCAAAGTACCGGCGTTTCAGCGGCGGTTAAGCATTTTGCCGCGAACAATCAGGAAACACGCCGCTTTAGCGTGGATGCGGTTGTGGAAGAACGGGCTCTGCGGGAAATATATCTGCCTGCCTTTGAAAAAGCGGTTAAGGAAGCAAAGGCCGATGTGGTAATGAGCGCATACAACAGCCTGAACGGAGAACCCTGCACGGCAAATAAAAATCTGCTGGGAACGATTCTCCGGGACGAATGGGGTTTTGAAGGCATGGTAGTCTCTGACTGGGGGGCCGTTACAGACGATACAGCCGCCGTAAAAGCCGGGAACGATCTTAAGATGCCGGGTTTCCCCAAAGACGCCGCGGGGATAGCCGCCGCTGTAAAAGAAGGCTCGCTTTCTGAACAAGATTTGAACAGCGCTGCGGCGAATGTCGCCGCGTTTATGCTGCGGCACAGTAATCAAAACGAAGCAAGCGGCGGCGCGGAGGATGACGAAACCTATCATGCATTTGCCCGGAAAGTTGCGCGGGAAAGTATGGTATTGCTTAAAAACGACGGCCTGCTCCCCCTTTCAAAAGGAAAGAAAATTCTGATAGCGGGAGAATTCGCGGTCTGTCCTCATTATCAGGGCGGGGGCAGTTCCCATGTCAATGCCTGCCGGGTAGACAGCGCCGTCGACTGTTTTGCTGAAAGCGGATGGGACTTTCGCTATGTAAAAAATTTAGACGACAAGGCCGCCCTTGCAGCCGAGGCAAACCATGCGGATATTATTCTTGTTTTTGCCGGAACTCCGGAATCCGATGAGTCCGAAGGCTTTGACAGGGTTTCCATTGATTTGCCGGAAAATCAAAATGAAGCGATTAAGCTGCTGGCGGATACAGGCCGGCCAGTGGCGGTCATTTTGTTTGAAGGCAGCGCGGTTGCCATGCCCTGGAAAGACAGGGTATCGGCAATTTTGGCGGCCTTTCTTCCCGGAGAGGCAGGGGCGGCTGCGGCGGTAGACATAATTACCGGCGCGCAAAATCCCTGTGGTAAACTGGCCGAAACCTTTCCCCAAAAACTTTCCGACACACCGGCGCATCTGTATTTCCCCGGAGACCGGGATGTTTCTATATATGGCGAAGGAATCTTTATCGGCTACCGTTACTACGAGAAGAAAGCAATTGAGCCTCTTTTTCCCTTTGGCCACGGACTTTCATATACGGATTTTGCATACGGAGGACTCAGGATAAATGGCCGTGACGCGGCGGAACCCCTGCAAATTCGGGACGATGAAACAATTACCGTACAATTAACCGTTAAAAATACAGGCGGCCTTGCGGGAAAAGAGACAGTCCAGCTTTACGTCGCATGCAAAAATCCAGAAAAGAAACGCCCCGTTAAGGAACTGAAAGGTTTTGTAAAGCTGGAACTTGCGCCGGGGGAAGAAAAAGAAATTACCTTTAATCTGGATTACCGGTCATTTGCCTATTACGATACGGAAATCCACGACTGGTATGCCCCCGGCGGAATCTATGCAATTCTGGCCGGAGCATCCTCCGCAGACATCCGCTCAAAGGCCCTTGTCAGCCTTCAGGCGGCCAAACCTTTCAAAAGGAAATTTACCAGAAATACCCTTATGGAGGACATTCTTAAAACAGAGCAGGGAAGGAATATGCTTATGCCCCTGGTCGATGAGGTAAATGCCGGGACTGGAGAAGATAAAAAATCCGATGGGGCGTACATGAAAATGATATTTGCCATGCCGGTAAAAGCCCTGTCAATCGTGGGAGTGCCCCTTGAAAAAATTGACGCTCTAACCACTGCGCTCAATGCCGTTGAATCGGAGGAGCAATGAAAAAAAGGATGAAAATTTTTCTGACCGTCTTAATCTCCATTGCCTGTTTTTTTATGATTCTGCTGCCGTGCCTGGGCTGGTTTTTCTTTGGAGGGCCTTTCAGGGATCTCAGCATAACCCGTATCCGGCGGCAGTATAGAAACAGACCGCCGGGTGAAATTATTTTTTACGGCGCTTCCAACTTTACTTTTTGGAGAACGCTTGAAAAAGACATGGCCCCTTACGCGGTTCAAAATCATGGATTCGGCGGTTCTACAGACAACGATTTGATGAAATATGCGGAAAAGGCGCTGTATGACTTTGAGCCTAAAGTTGTTGTCTTTCAAAGCGGTTCCAATGATTTTGTTATAGGCATGTCACCGGACGAAATAATGGCCAACAAGGATAAAATGTTCTCCCTGTTTCGGGAGCGGCTCCCCAACGCCACTTTCATTGTATTATCAATGCTGCCGCTGCCGGGGCGAAGCATATACTGGCCTGACAGTAAACAAGTTAATGCCTTTCTTGCTGAATATTGCGCGGCCCACACCATGATGATTTTTGTCGATGCCAGTGAAGCCATGATGACCGCCGGCGGCGATTTCCGTCCGGAACTTTATACCGGCGACGGTATTCATCTTAACCCCTACGGCCGCAACGTTTGGGGCCCCTTAATCAAAACGGTTTTTGACGGCATGGCGCTCAGGGGTTTAATACCTTTTTAACCACCCTAAAGATCCCCCGCGCAAGCGGGTTCCTGGGTATTAAACCCCTTCGGCACGGATAAACTTCCTTTCGAACGAGCCTCCGTCCAGACTAATGCAAGGTTTACGATACCGCATCGGGGCAAGCGCGGACCAAAGGCCCGCAAAGGCTCATTGTACTTGCTTGCCCTTGACAGCCTTTGCTGCAGCTTTGGAAGCGGTTTTTTTTACCGGTTTCCGTGCGGCAGGGGCTTTTTCATCAAGGGCCGTTTTTTTTGCCACGGGAATTTTTTTCAAGATAGCATTCAGCTCGGCGTCTTTGGCGGCCACCGACATATCGTAAGTATTCTGGAGGTTCAGCCAGTATTCGGGCTTCATGTTGAAATATTTGGCAAGGCGCAGGGCCGCCTTGACGGATATTTTCAGCCTGTCAAGGGTCATAAGCCTGATGCTCGCCTGGCTTAACTGTATTCCTTTTGCCAGGCTGGTTGGATTCAGGTGATACTCACGTAGGAATAGTTTAAGAGTTGTTCCGGGTGATTGTACGGGTTTTGTTTTTGGCATTTGATAGCTCCTTAAGCAAAAAATTTTATCATTATAAAACTATTCCAAACCATTTTGAAACAGTCTTATATTTTAATTATAATTAGCATAACATATTTTGTCCAGTAAATGGTTTACAAAAAAGCAATTCAACAAACAGGACCGTTCATTATTGGGAATAATACGAAACTAATTAAAAAACTGCTATGAAAGCGCTGAATAAGTCTCGATTAATTAATGTCTGTCTATAATGAGGCTGTTGCAAAACTGAAGTTTTGCAACAGCCTCTAATGTGTCTACATTATAGACAGGCTTCCTTAAACTTCACTAGGGCATTTCAACTACCCGCTCAATATGGGGGGATTCCAACTGATTTCTGGCGCGGGACTGCCATTCCCCTGCCCCGCTTTGGCCGCCAAGGAAAGACCAAAGACTCCCTGCGGCTGCTGTTTTACCGTTGCCAAAAAGGCTCATGCCCAAATAGTAGGCCGTCTTGTAATAGCCAACTTCTTCAGCATACGCGGAAAGCAGGGGGCTGCGGTTAATTTCCGCTGCAAGGGCTTCCAGGGTACTAAAAGAGAAATCATACTGACGGCGCAAAACTTCTTCAATAATAATTGTATTCTGAACCAGAAAAGAGAACATCAGATGTTCCTGGGCGCGGCTGTGGCGGCCTGACTCATAATAATAAAAACCTAAAAGCCGGTGGGCTTCCTCGGTAAGGGGATTGTTGTAGCGGTACAGGGTAAGGAAATGGTTAACGCCGTCATTTTCAAGGGTGCGGGTCATGGCCTGCCGGGCAAATGAGGGGGAAACAGATGCGGGGACTGACCCTGCCGGTTCACGCCGCCCTTCGCCTGGCTGGGCCTCCGCAGCCTGGCCAATCCAGAGAGTATCGGCGGCAAGAACCAAAAGGAGAGTCCGCTCCATTTCGTTATACTCCCGCAGGGTTTTTCGTATGGCGGCGATTTTATAGAGCAGTTCCGTACCAAAGCTTTTGTTCTCAAAAAGGCCCCGCTGTTCATACGCCTTCTGAAACTGGCCCAGGGCAAGGGACAACTCACCCTCTATGTGGTAGGTCTCCCCTATCCAGTATTCGGCTTCGGGATAATCCTTAAGAGAGCCCAAGGCGGCAAGGGCGGCGGCGGCTGAATTGTTAAGGCCGCCTTTGGGAACGCGGTAGTAGAGTTCATTCAGGGCTTCCCCCGCCGCCGCGTAATGCCGCTCCTGTATGTAACGTTCCACCCAGTCAAGGGAATCCCCCAGCCGACGCACTTCGCCAATGGACAAAAGATCGATAAGGCTCCGCTCCATCCGCTCGTACATGGCCCGCCGCTGCCGCCGGGCGTCTTCAAAGGCAAGCAGTGCGTTACCGTAATTGCCGTTTCTGAATTCCATCTTTCCCTGTTCAAGGGTGTACCACCACGGCTGCTGGCTTTGGGCAAAAAGCGGCCCGGAAAAACACAAACATAAAAATGATGCAACAAGCAAGCTCGCAAAGGGGGAAATTCGATTAGTGGGCATCACTAAGAGCCTGTTCAAATTGTAGATTTTTGCGGTCAATAGACCGCAAAAATCCCGATTTTCGGGCTCTTTTTGAGCCTGCAAGGTAGAATTTTGGCGTTTGCGACGCCAAAATTCCAGATTTTGAACAGGCTCTAAAAACCGGCTGCCTTCAGCAATTTTCATGGCAGCAACCCCCCCGCCGCTCTCCGCGCCTGGACTAACAGTCGCTGAGGGGGGGTCTTGACTCTGTGGGGAATATTCAACGCTCCTCAATTTTTCCTCAACTATTTTTTAGGGTAAGAAGCAGCAAAACTGCGGTTTTACAACTTCCCTATAATTTTTCCAGTTCTTCCGCAAAAGCGCTGTCCGCCTCATCGGCGGATATGGTTCGAATCACCTTGCCGTGGCGGAAAATCAGCGCCTTGTCTCCAGCCCCGGTAATGCCCAAGTCGGCGTGTTTCGCTTCCCCCGGCCCGTTTACCTCGCAGCCCATAATCGCCACGGTAAGGCTTTTGTCCAGGCTGTAAAGGCGGGTCATCCACCGGGCGGCAAAGCCGTGGGTGTCAAATCCGTACCTGCCGCAGCGGGGGCAGGAAACTATCCGCGCTCCGCTCTGCCGCAGCCTTCCCCCGGAAATTTCCGCCGCCGCTCCCAGAATCTCCCTGCCGGCGATTACCTCATTTTCCATAGTATCGGAAAGGGAAACCCGCAAAGTGTCGCCAATGCCTTCGGCCAACAGCGAAAACAGGGCGGCGGTATTGCGCACCGTTCCTGCAACGAGCGGCCCCGCCTCGGTAACGCCGATATGGAGAGGAGCGCCGGTTTGCGCCGCAAGAATCCGGTTGGCTTTTATAGTATCGGCAATTCCCGATGCTTTCATTGACACCACAACGGCGGAAAAACCAAATTCTTCAAAAAACGCCAGTTCCCGCCCGGCGGCTTCGGCAAGAGCCTCCGCCCTATCCATGCCCTGCTCCACCCGTTCCCGCAGATCAAGGGGCAGACTCCCGGCGTTTACCCCAATGCGGATCGGTACGCCTTTTGCGGCGGCCTTTTCCAGCACCTGGGCCGCCTTTTCCCTGCCGCCGATGTTACCGGGGTTAATGCGGATTTTGGCAACGGGAAAATCCATGCAACGCAGGGCAATTTTATAATCAAAATGAATGTCCGCCGAGAGGGGTATGGAAACCATAGCGGCAAGACGCCCCAGCGTTTCGGCGGCCTCAAGGTCCGGCACGGCAAAGCGGAGCAGGCCGCAGCCTAGCGCTTGCAGAGCGTTTATATGGCCAATGGTTTGCGCCCCCTTCCGCCCTTCCAAATCATCAG
Source organism: Treponema sp. (assembly GCA_031279925.1). The sequence goes on from JAITHQ010000036.1 coordinate 7,639, forward strand.
GCAGCAGACGATCCTTCCACATGGTTTGCACCAGCACCGGATGCCCGCCCCCAATGGTAACCGCGTCAACATTATCGAAACCGCCGATTGTTACCGTTTTGGAAAATCTCCCGCCCATTTTTTCTATTATACCAGGGGAAGGGGAGTTGGGGAAGGGAGTGATTAGCCCCAGCGTTGCTGCATTTACCCACAAAGAAACGGTTTATCCCCTGTAAAATTCTGGTTTACACCCAATTTTCAATAATTCCCCTCCCTTAGAGCCTGTTCAAAATCTGGAATTTTGGCGTTGCAAACGCCAAAATTCTACCTTGCAGGCTCCAAAAGAGCCCGAAAATCGGGATTTTTGCGGTTTATTGACCGCAAAAATCCAC
>JAITHQ010000037.1 GCA_031279925.1 Treponema sp.
TTTGTACTCCGCCTGCCCCCGGCAGTTACCTTTGCCTGTCTGAAAAGCGACCAGGTCCTCAAATGTATCGTGGCGGTGATAAAACTGAACCGCTGGGATTGGATGAAGAAACTGACCAGGGACTGACTGGCGGGGGGACGGAACCAAAGGTTCGACAGCCCCCGTTCATAGGGGCTATTCCTTTGAAATTTCATAAAAAGCACTGGCAAAGTTAAAAAGACTATGGTATATTTTTTTTGAGAAACTTGTGGAGGATATTATGGCAGTGTCAAAGGCTCAAATTCTTGATGAAATCAAATGGTTTAATGAACAACTGGTCTATTTACGGGATACTTTTATCACATGGATAAAAGAAGGGGGACATGAAGTTGATGTTTTAGAAGAAAAAATCAACAATAAAGAAGAACTCAGTGGAACATATTCAACTTTTAAATATATCATGACAATAGATAAAAGCATAAAAATAATCCTTGTTCCCTATGGGATTTGGATAGTGGCGGCACGAGGCAGGATAGATATTTCGGGGCCATCGGGAATTGAGAAATTAATTTATCTTTATAAAGATGGGCCTGTAAGTACAACTGAGATAAAATCGGGAAGTTTTTCCGAAAAAACCGCACGTCATCTATTTAACAATATAGATGAAGAAGGCTGGTATTGGTATGATGATAGTATTATTAGAAAAATGATAAAAATATCAAAAGAGACTTTTGAATATTTAATTGGCAGAATTCAATGACAGCAGATACACTGCATCAAGTATTCTCAATATATGAAACTCTTAGAGCCTGTTCAAAATCTGGAATTTTGGCGTTGCAAACGCCAAAATTCTACCTTGCAGGCTCCAAAAGAGCCCGAAAATCGGGATTTTTGCGGTCTATTGACCGTAAAAATCCACAATTTGAACAGGCTCTAAAGGACGGGTTTGTTGATTGTTTTTTGCGGGGCTGCATGGTATGAAATTACGAAAAAAGGTATATCGATTTAAAGTATAAATTGAAAGGCTATTCAATACCGGTACTATTTCTGCTACTATTTCCTACAGAGAGGTGTTTTGATGAAAAGGACTGTTTTGGTGCTGTTTCTGTTTGCGGCGTTTTGCGTTCTTCCGGCGTTTGCCCAGCAGAATCCCAATCCTGCGGGGAGCATTTTGAATCATTATGCGGCCCGTAACTTTGCATCTGGGGCCATCCCCAGGACCGATTTGGAGCTTATTGTTCAGGCTGGAATCCGTGCGCCAAGCGCCAATAACCGCCAGCCTTGGCATTTTACGGTGGTGCAGAACCTGAATCTGGCAAAGCAGATTGTGCCCCAAACGGTTGACGGCAATGCGCTTATCGTAATATCCGCTGCAGGAGATGGAAAAACCAATGGCAGGGAGATTCTTGACTGCGCCCTGGCAACCGAAAGTATTTATTTGGCGGCCCAGGCCCTGGGCTACGGTTCCCGAATTTATACCGGCCCTATGGATGCATTGAACAAAAGTCTTAAAAACGATTTGGGCCTTCCCAATGGTTATAATGCCGTAGCCCTGGTCCGGGTAGGCAAAATTGACGCAAAGCCAGACGCGGTTAGCGCGGCCTCAAGCCGAAAAGCCGCCGATTCGCTTGTGACCTATAAGTAAGCAAAAATGCGATTCCGTTCTACCAAATCAAACGAGCCATTGGTCTCATTCAAGGATGCGGTACTCCATTGCCTGCCCCCCGGCGGCGGATTGTATGTTCCCGATCAGGTGATGGATATACGGCAGTTCTTTTTGTACATGGATGAGCATATCAGTTTTCCCGATCTGGTGGCGACTGTCGCGCCCAGCCTGCTGCAGGGGGAACTTAATCCCTTTTCCGCATCAAGGGTTGCGGAAAGCGCCTTTAATTTTGAACCGGAGCTAATTCGTCTTGACGAAAATCTTTCCATTCTGAATCTTTACAACGGTCCTACCGGGCTGTTCAAGGATTTTGGCATTGCTTTCCTTGCGGCAGCAATGGAAGAGCTGTTAAAACATTCCGGGCATTCCCTGGTTCTTTCCGCAGCCAGGGGCGATACCGGCGTCAGCATGGCCCACGCCTTTAACCGAAGAAAAGGCATCCGCGCTGTTCTGGTATACCCTTCGGGGCCTATCCGCGGCCTTGATCCCGCGACATTTGCGCCCAATGGCGGGAATATTATCCCTATTCAGATACGGGGTACTTTTGATGACTGTCAGCGCCTTATTAGTGATACTATCAACGACCGGGAATTTGCCGGGCGTTACGGAGTTACCGGCGCCAACGCAATTAACCCTGGCAGGCTGCTGCCCCAAACCTTTTATTATCTGTATGCTTTTACCAAAATAAAAAAACGTCTTTCTGGCGACCTTGTATTTAGTGTACCCTGTGGTAACTTTGGCAATCTTATTGCCGGTCTTTACGCCTGGAAATTCGGAATGCCGGTAAATGGTTTTATTGCCGCCATGAACGCAAACAATGCCCTTGGCGATTTTATCCGGGGCAAGCCTTTTGTTCCCCGCCCCCTTGTAAATACAAACTCGCCTGGTCTGGATGTAAGCATTCCCTCGAATTTTGAGCGCCTTGCTTCTTTTTATAAAGAAGCGCCTGCGGTAATGCGGAACATGGTGTACCCGGCTTCAATCGGCGATGACCTTACGATCTGGACTATTGAACACGTCTGGAAAAAATATCACATGCACATTGATCCTCACACCGCGGTTGCCTTTGCGGCTGCCCAGCAAATTGCCGCCGTCCGTGAATGGGGCGGTCATGTTCATACGGTAGTCCTCGCCACCAGCCACCATGCCAAGGAAGCGGACTTGGTTGGTAAAGCCACCGGCCAGACCTTAACCATACCGGAATCGTTCCTTGCGCTTCAGAAAAAAACCGATCCCATTGCCCTTATCCCTCCCCAGCTCGATGCATTTGAAAGCGCTATCGCAAGCTGCCTTTAGGGCACTGTTGATTATATGCGAAGGGTATACCCAAGAACCCGCTTGCGCGGGGAAGCCGCTGGGGCGTTAAAAGGGTATGTACCCTGAGACAAATATAGTTGTTCCCCTTAAGAATAACTAAAGAAGGTCCACGGATTACATGGATTAACACGGATTTCAGTTCCCCAGAACCGGTATAATCCGTGCAATCCGTGGATTTTTCAAGAATTCGCCTGTTCCATGGCAAGAAGCTAAAATCGACTCAATTGGAATTAATCAGTGCTTTCTTAGAGCCTGTTCAAATTGTGGATTTTGCGGTCAATAGACCACAAAAATCTCGATTTTCGGGCTCTTTTGGAGCCTGCAAGGTAGAATTTTGAACAGGCTCTTAGTGGGCACACCCGGATTCGAACCAGGGACATCTTGCGTGTAAAGCAAGCACTCTAACCAGCTGAGT
>JAITHQ010000048.1 GCA_031279925.1 Treponema sp.
AATAACTAAAGAAGGTCCACGGATTACATGGATTAACACGGATTTCAGTTCCCCAGAACCGCTATAATCCATGAAAATCCGTGCAATCCGTGGATTTTTCAAGAATTCTCCTGTTCCATGGCAAGAAGCTAAAATCGAGCTTCGTCTTTATTAAGTGGATTGACTATACTATTGATCCGCATTTACTCAAAGCAAGCTGGCCCGGCTTGCACACCGCAGACATTAGTTGAAACCCGCCGCCGTTCTTTATATCCGGCAACGCCATGTGCTATCGCTCCCTGCCCAGCGGGGCGGCATCGTTACCCGCACGAATTTCCTTGACAACATCCGTGATGTCTTTTTCTTCCTTGTAATTGATTAATGCGGCATACCACGCTTTGTGTAAGACCAGCGCAGAACTGCCCGTTTCCACTTTGCCGTACAGTCAGAAAATTTATCCAGTTGGTCAAAGCCGTCAATCACTTTTTCGCGCATAATTTCTTGCAGGACACGAAAGCGCTTTTGAAAATCAGGATTGGTTTTCTTTTCGTCAAGGTCGTAATAATCCGCGCCAAGGGCGTCGTAAATAGGGAACGAATAATCCGTGGCAAAATACAGATATTGCTGCGCCGCCTGTTAAATTATCTTCTTTGGTTTCAGAAGACTTTTGAAATTTGTGATAGACTTTTTATCCGAGTCCAGGGTCATCTTTGCCTTGTTATAGGCTTGTTCGTATTTTGCCTTCCATGCTCTTTCTGCGGTTTTTGTCAAACCCTTGGGCAGCCTTTTGGCGAAAATTGAAAAAACTGAACGCAAAGAAAAAGAACGCGGGGATTTCAACCGTTCAATTCAATTCAACGCAAACAAAAAATATTTTTGCTTTATCTCTTCCTCTACGTTCTCTGCGGTTGACACTGCGTCCTTTGCCTGCTGGGTTTCTGGCAAAGTCTACAATAATACCTGTTTTTAACATTACCGTTTCTTCTTGTTTTTCTTTTGTAAATTGGGTATGCTGTGGCATGACTTACAAGGTACGGTTTCCCATAGGGTTCAAGTTGTCATTTGGAATCTCTCTTATTCTCTTGTGCTCCCTTTCGCTTATTACCGTATCGGTTTCCTGGCTGGTTAGTACGGATATTCAGCTAACTGCCGAAAACAACAACTGGACCATGAACTGGTGGTCTTCCACAGCGGCGCAAAACATGCTGGGCGCTTACCGCACCCGCGCCCTGTTTTTGATACGCACAATCGATACCCTTGTTTCCCGGGGCAACGCCAAAACCGGGGAGGTAGAAACCCTGAGCGGGCGTTTTTTTCGCTTAAATCCTGATATTTCCTGCGTCGCCTTTATCGGTCAGGGGAATAGTCCCAGCGGCATTATGTTGAATGAGCGTTTTAATGCCGGCAAGGCCGCCGGCAGTGCCGAAGAATCCCGGCTGTCCCGTTCCTATGTTTCCGAATGGCTCGATTCCCGGCAGGAGGAACTGACCGCTGCGGCGGAGGGTAAAACAAGCCTGGTAAACGGCTATTCTTTTTTTCACTTTCCCTGCATTGCCATATTTTTCCCGCTGCCCGCAGAAGACGGCTTTTCTATTGCCGGGGCCGGGGCGCTGCTGTTTTTGTCCGCCGCCCTGGAAGAAAACATGATGAACGCCGATTCCCAGGCTGTGCTGAATACCAGCTTTATCATCAACGGCAAGGGGGACGTGCTTATCCACCCTAATCCTGATTATGTCCGTACCGGGGTAAACGTCGCTTCTTCCGTTCTGGGGAAAAGGGCGCTGGAAGGAAGCGCTTCCAACCTGCAAACCAGGTATACCGCCGAGGACGGGGAACAGTTCTTTGGCGCGTATCAGCGGATTGCCGGTCTTGACACAGCGGTAATGACAATTATTCCCGTCCGGCAGGTTATGGAAGGGATTGCCAAAGGGATCAGACGGATCATCCTGATAAGCGCCGTTGTGCTTTTGGCGTCAGTTGTCGCTATGGCCTTTTATTCCCGGACTATCAGCATTCCCCTTAAAGTCCTGATCGGCGGGGTGCAGGCAATAGAGCAGGGGAACTATCAGCCGGACATTGGGATAAAAACCAGGGACGAGATCGAAGTGCTTGCCGACAGTTTTATCGCTATGGGCAAGGGCCTGGTGAATTTTGAGCGTTTTACCAACAAGCGGGTAGTGGCCCTTGCCAGGGAACACAAGCTGGGCATTGCCGGAGAAAAACATTGTATCAGCATTTGCTTTGCCATGATACGGGATTTTGACACCCTCTCCCACGGTATGACGCCCAGCGGCCTTGTTGATTTTGTCAACTGTTTTCTGGAAAATATTGTTCCCTGTGTTACCAAAACAGGGGGGCTGGTGGACAAATTCCTTACCCAGGGCGGCCTGGTGGTAATGTGCATCTGGGGCGCCGCCGAAAGTACCGGCAGCACCGCTTCGGACGCTTTTAATTGTATCCGCTCCGCGCTGATGATGCGCGCCGCCCTGCGCAGGCTCAACATTGAACGGCTTGTTTCAGGCGATCCAGGGGCGCTGATCAAAATGGGCTGCGGCATCAATACCGGGGATGTGATCGTTGGGCAGATGGGTTCTGAGGAACGGATGGAATTTACGGTTATCGGCGATGCGGTTAACCTTGCCGCCCGGATTGAAGGTCCCAATGAAGCCTTTGATACTGATATTTTGATCACCGAAGACACCTTTGATCTGGTGGGTAAATATCTGATGACCGAAGAAATGCCCAGTCTGAAAGTAAAAGGCAAAGAAAAACTCCTGCGGGTGTTTTCGGTAATAAACATCAAGAATTATTATGGTCCCGAAACTATGGATGATGTGAGGAAACTATGGACAATGTAAGGCAAAAACGCGCCTGGTTTCCGCTGATGTTCAAACTGTCATTGACGGTTTCGGCGCTGCTGGTATTTTCCCTGGGGGCCATTATTTTTTCGGTTTGGTTTATTTTCCGCGCCGATGTACGTAAAACCGCTATCGCGGATAATGACGCTATCAACGCCCGGGTAAACGCCGCGGTGGATTCCATGCTGCGTCAAATTCAGGCGGATACGGGCCTTTTGCTTGGCACTTTGCAGGGGGGGCTGGAAAACGGAAATTCCGCCGGGCAGGAAAAACTTGCCCGGTTTTACTTTTCCCAAAACCCCCATATCGCGGCGGTAGTTTCCGATGACGAAGAAGACGGTTCGGCGGTGTTTCTTAACAATGCCTTTGCCCTTTCCAACGAAATTTCCGGCTCCCTGATTGTCGATTATTTGAACGTACGGGGAAGCAGGCTTTTGCGGCGGAACAGCGACACTATGTTGATAAGCGCCGCCCCGGATTTTTACGGGCTTCCCATTCTGGCGGCAAGTTTTCCCTATGCCGGAAGCGGGCAGGATATTTCCGCCGCCAGGGCGGTGGTGTTCTTTTCTTCCGAAGTGTTGGCGGATTATTTTGGCGTCGGGGCAAGCCGCTCGGTGCTGCTTAACGGCGCGGGGGAAACGCTGATTCAGCCGGGTTCCGCCGCCGAAACCGGGGCGGTGTTTACCGCGGTTCGTCCGGTGGAGTTCGGCGGCTCGGTGCATACCTCCATCAGCGAGGAAGTGGTTTTCGAGGGGATTTCCGCCACTGCGCGGCGCAATATCTATTTTGGGATTTTTGTGTGGTTTATCTCGCTTGTGTTTATGCGCTTTTTTTCGTCCCGCCTTACCCGGCAGTTGGAAATTCTGGAAGACACAGCCGCCCTGGTAGCAGAGGGCGATAACAGCGGCGAAATTCCGGTAAAAAACCATGATGAAACGGGCCTGCTTGCGGAGCAGATGAACCGTATGTTGAAAACCCTGAAAGTCTTTGAAAAGTTTACCAACAAAGAAATTGCCCGCCGTATGAATGAGGGCCTTTTGAGCCGCGAAGGAAAAGAAAAAAAAGGGGTGTTTTTATTTTCGGATATCCGGTCCTTTACAGCCATTTCGGAACAACTGGACCCCGCAGGGGTGGTGGAATTTCTGAACGAATATATGGAGCGGATGGTGGCCTGCATCACCAAAACCGGCGGGGTTATCGACAAATTTATCGGCGATGCGATTTTGGCCCACTGGGGAATCGTGTACACCAAAGAGGGGCTGAACAGCGAGGCCGAGGCGGCCCGGGCTGCGCTGGATTCTGTTTTGGCAATGCGCATTGCGCTGCAAAGCGTTAACCGGAAGCGGAAACAGGAAAAACAACTGCCCCTGAAAAACGGCTGCGGCATAAGCTGCGGGAATGTGGCGGCGGGTCAGATAGGGACCGATGAGCGGCTGGTATATACGGTTATTGGAGAGGCAGTAAACCTTGCGGAACGGGCGGAATCGTGTAACAAGCCCTATGGCACGGAAATTCTGATAACCGAAGATGTGTGGCGCTTAACAAAAGAGTATTTTATAACCGAGGAAATGCCGCCGGTCATGGAAAAGGGAAAAACAATCCGGCTTTTTGCGCTTATCAACAGCAAAGACGCGGCGGAAGGGCCAAAGACACTGCGGGAACTGCGCGGCCTTTTGGGTATTGCGGAGCCGGATCTGCGGAATATCAATCAGGATGAAAAGGAAATAAAATTCGATGTCCACAAAACGAACAAATAAGACGCCGTCCGCCTGGCGCAGAACCGTATTTGATGTGCTTTTTACCTTGATCTGCCTTGCCGGGGCCGCCGGGGGGCTTTTTTTGTTCTGGCGGGACATTAATCAGGTAATGGTAAAATCCTCCGAACAGCCGGTGGGCGTGCTTTCTTACAAACGTAATGTGGTACAGCGCCGTTTTGGGGACCGGCATTTGTGGAATCAGCTTCCCCCGGAAACTCCGGTGTATAACGGCGACCTGATCCGTACTGCGGAACTTTCCGATGCCTCCATTACTTTTTCCAGCGGGGATAAAATTGCCCTTTCGGAAAACAGCCTTATCAACATCCGCTACGATAAAAAAACCGGCGTTTCCCGGGTAGAACTTGCAAATGGGGAGATCAGTGTGATCTCTCAAAGCGGTACAATAGCGCTGGTTGCCAGCGGCCAGGAATTGCGGCCTCAGGCGGGCGGGGCATTGCAGGTAAAAGGCGATCAGGAGCACATGGAAGTTCAGAGTATCGCCGGAGAAATCGAAATTACCGGCCCTGGAGGGGCTGCCTTTACACTTGAAGAAGGAAAAACACTCAATGCGGATAATGGGGGAATCAGTGAAGCGCCGGAAGCGTTTGTTATGCTGCATCCCCTGCCGAATCAGGAACAGAATGACGGGAAGACTAATTTTTCCTGGACAAACGCCAATGTTCCCAACGATGGATATATGCGGCTGGAAATTGCTTCCGACCGCCGTTTTTCCAACGTGGCGCATGCAAACAATAATTTCAATCCAGAAGTAACAGCAATGGAAATGCAGTTAGAGCCCGGCGTCTGGTGGTGGCGGATGTTTCAGGCAAAGCAGGGCAGCTCCACGCCAACAGTGGTCCTGCGGGAAGGCAGGCTGACCATTAATGAACCGCCTCCCCCGCCGCCTGCTCCCCAGGCGGAACCGCCCGCGCTTGTCTCGCCCCTGGCGCTGGCTGAACTGAGCGCGGAAGAACCTATTGCCATTCCTGCAGCGGCTGTGCAGCCGCCGCCTGCTGCCCCTCCGCCCCCGCCGCCTAGACCGGCCCCGCCGCCCCGGTTGTCCCGCGCACGGGGTTTGTCTCCATTTAACGGCGCTTTGATCGACGGCCCATACCTAAAGGCTGAAAAGCGGCTTAATTTTCAATGGGAACCGGTAAATGGGGCAAACGCCTATCTTTGCACAGTAAAGCAGGGCGATACGGTTATTATGGAACTGGTCCGGGAACCCCGTTTTGTGTTTAACCGGTTTGGGGGCTTAACCAACGGCGATTGTTTTTGGCAGATAGAGGCGGTGCGGCTTGGGGCGGGCGGAACTATTCAGCGTCATGGTACAGTGGCGGAAAGCCGTTTTACCCTGGCGGTTCCCAAACCGGAAGCGCCGGTAGTTGTTAATCCGGGGATAATTCATGGCAGATAAACGGCTATTATGCGGCATTCTCTTTGCCGCCGCTTCCCTGGCTGCTGCCCAGGAACACGGCCCGATAGTCAGCCGCATTTCCTGGCAGCCGGTGGATTTTGTTTCCCGCTATGAAATCAGCGTGGAAATCCGTACCCAGCCCGGCGTCTGGCTGGAAATTATCCGCAAGAGCAGCGGCGAGGAACCGTTTGTCGACTGTCCGTTTTTCCCTGGAGATTACCGCTTCCAGATAAGTGTTTTTGACCTCTTTGGGAATCCCGCTTCAAGCACCAGCTGGAACTATTTTGAAGTCCGAAACCTCGAACCCCCGCCTCCTATCGAGGAAAAACCGGAACCGGCTCCTGCGCTGGTTGAGGAAACAAAAACAGAAACTCCGCCGGAAACGGTTTCTACCGTTCCTGTTGTTCAGCCCCAGTATGTTCCGCCAGGCTTTGGGATCATTCCGCCCCAGGAGGACGAAAAAACCATTTTCAGGCTGGAAGCGCTTGCCATGCCGCTGGTTACTTTGCCTTTCAGCGAATTTAATGAAATTTATGCGACTTCGCCCATTCAGCCCTTGGGGACATCCCTCCGTTTCACCGCGCTGCCCTGGCGCACTGGAGTAGGAATTTTTGGCCTGGATTTTATGACCTCATGGAACTATCTGGCAAATGATGTTTTGTATCGTTCCCGTTATACCAATATTTTGAATCTCCAGTTATCAGCAGTCTGGCAGACACGGCCCTTTAGCCGGAACACGGCCCTGGATTTCCGCATAGGCGGCGGCCTAAATTATATCCATTCCCGTTTTGATTTTAATGACGGCAGAATCAGCGAAAATCTGGATTCATGGAACGCTTCGCTCAATGCGGGACTTTCGCTGGTGTTTTTTATAACCAAATCGCTGTTTTTGGATGTTGGTATAGATTATTTCCAGATATTTACCGCTGATTCAGACATCCTGGCCTATCTGCGTCCGGTACTCGGCTTGGGTTGGTGGTTTTAGAGCCTGTTCCAATTGTGGATTTTTGCGGCCAATAGACCGCAAAAATCCCGATTCCCGGGCTCTTTTGGAGCCTGCAAGGTAGAATTTTGGCGTTTGCAACGCCAAAATTCCAGATTTTGAACAGGCTCT
>JAITHQ010000050.1 GCA_031279925.1 Treponema sp.
CCCAGAACCGGTATAATCCATGAAAATCCGTGCAATCCGTGGATTTTTCAAGAATTCGCCTGTTCCATGGCAAGAAGCTAAAATCGAGCTTCGTCTTTATTAAGTGGATTGACTATACCATCAATGTGATGAATCCCCTAAGAGCCTGTTCAAAATCTGGAATTTTGGCGTTGCAAACGCCAAAATTCTACCTTGCAGGCTCCAAAAGAGCCCGAAAATCGGGGTTTTTGCGGACAATAGACCGCAAAAACCCACAATTTGAACAGGCTCTAAAATACTTCTTGGCGATTCCTGCCGAACCAAAGAAAAAGAATCGCCACGGTCCGGCCAGCCTGCCATCAAATTCCGCAGGCCGCCGAAAACCGAATGCAGCGGCGCGGCGCCATGCCACTGGCGATAAAGCGAAAGGCCCGGCAGCGCGGTAAAATAACATGCACTATGCCGTTTGTCTGTGCAGCGCGGGGCGCAGCCGCAGCAGCAGAATAAACAAAATAACCGCATACACAACGCAGCTGCGGTAGCCCCATGCCGCGCCAATGTAGCGGTTGATAAGGCCAATAAGGTACTGGATTACGCCGTTAAGCGAAAAAGAAATAACGATGATGGCGCTGCTGGCAGCCTGGGCCTTCTCCCGAAAAACACCAATGCTCAGGGCAAGGACAGTGGGAAAGGCTATGCCGATAAAAAGGCCGGTAACCGGCAGCGCCCAAATACCCCTGCGGCCCAGGGCAAATCCCAGAACGAGCAGCCCAAGGGTAACAAGTACCGCCGCAAGAACGCTTCGTAAATAACCGGTTTTTTCGATGAAGAAACCGCCCAAAAGCCGGGACAGGGTAAACAGCAAAAAGTAGAGCGAAATAAACGCCGTGCCGGTGGTTTTGGGATCAAGGCCAAACACATCCTGCAGATAGAGGCCGCTCCAGTTGGTAGCGCCGTATTCAACCGCGCCGGTAAAACCTACACAGAGGGCGAATCGCCACACCAGCGGATTGGTAATTGCCCAGCGGAAACTCCCCCGCTTGTGCGGCGGCGTAGTGTCTACATCGCCCGCAGGCCGACCGTCATTGTCTTCCGCCGCCTTGCCGGGCGATAATATAAGGGTAAGCAGCCCGGTAACGAACACCGGCGCAAGGCTGTAGAAGTATATATTGCGCCAGCCGAGCGCCGGATTATTGGCGATAATGCCGCCGAACCAGGGCCCTACGGTTGCGCCCACACCGTAGAAAAAATGGAGAAGGCCCATCATAATGGCGGACCTGCGGGTAAAGGTTTTAACGCCCATGCCGTTAAGCGCAATCTCAAAAAAACCCAGGCCCAGTTGAATAAAGACAATAAGGCTTGCGGCGATCCAGAACCCGCTGGAAAAACGAAAGGCGATCATCCCCGCCAATACCAGTCCAAAACCAAGAGCCATCGTTTTTTTAAAGCCCAGCCGCCCCAGCGCCAGGCCCGCCGCCGTGCAGGCCAGCACAGCGGCAAAGGACACCAGCGAAACCATCAAGCCCTGTTCGTTATATGAAGCGCCGTAAGCATTTTTCACCAGCGGATAAAGCACGCCCCGCATAGTCTGAACAAATCCATAGAGAACCATATTTCCATAAATTATTAACAGCAGCAGGACATGCGAGCGGCGATTTTTCATATATACAGTGTAGTTTCCATGGGCAGTTGCTTCAATAGGCCGCTGCGTATAAACTATAGCCATGACCAGGGGAATTGTAATCGCCGGAAACGAATCTGCCCTTAGTAACGCATTGGAAATTGAAGCCGCCAAACGGGTGGAACATTTTGCCGTTGGCCTGATACCAAATCGCTTTTCAGAAACCGAAGGCGATTCCGGGCCGCTGCCCCGGCGAAGCGCGTTGCGTCCGTCCGGCGGGGACAACAGCGGCTGGGCAGCGGCGGAAAAAGCCCGCCTCCCCCTGCAATGGAATCCCGGCAGCCCCATTTCCGCCGCTACGCTGGTTATTGCCGCAAAAAACCGCCTTGAACATATTGACGAAGCGCTTCTTATTTGCGCCCCCCCCTCGATCCGCTGCACCATTGCGGAACTTCCTTTAGCGGATGTCGAAGTGCTGGTCAACGATCATGTCAAAGGCTGGTTTTTTTTGGCACGGGAACTGGCGGCGGTTTTCAGAAACAGGCGGGGAGGGGCCCTGGCGCTGGTGTATTCCGATAATGGCGCAGGCAGCGGCAAAGAGGACACGGCGGATCTTCTTGGCCCTTCATCACTGGCCGCTTTTCAGGCCCTTACCCGCAGCCTCCTGGCTTCGGCTTTTAACGAGCCATATATTACAATAGGCTTTGCCGGTTCCGAATCCGGGGACGAAGCGGGCTTTGCCGCCTTTATTTTCAAGCAGCTTGAAGAAGGAAACAGGCGGAACAACGGGAAACTCCACAAATACGGCAAGCTCAATTTTTTTAGGTAAAACTGCCCCTCGTCACCAGAACGCCAAGCTGTTTTTTACGGACAAGACTATATACAAACAGAAGCGGCGTCCCGATAAATTCCGCGCTAAGGATATCCACAAAACCTGCGGTAATGCCCTGTAAAAACACATCCGGCACAGGTTTTCCCGGATTGAACAGCAACTCCAGCACCGGAGCCAGAATGCCCCAGGCGGCAAGATTCCCCGCAATTTGAATAAGGTTGTACGCGATGATACTGTCATAGCCAAACTCGCCCCGGTCCGCATGTACATAGTTTTTGGCAAAACCATAGACAAAGCCGCACACCACCGAAGCAATAGTGTAACTAAGAAACACAGAATTACGAATGATCCCGATAACCACCATGCCTGTCAGCGATATTATTGCGCCTGACAGCGGCCCAAAGAGCGTTGCAAAAAGGCCCAACAGCGCATAAGACGGAAAGAAAAAAGTTCCTGGTATGGGAGTAGGAATAACAACAAAATAGCTCAACAAGGTAAAAAATACGGCCCCAATAATGGTGGCGATTACCATCCGCACATTAATCGTAAAAAGACCCCTAATATCCATGCCCCATTTTCCTCACTTTGTAATTATAGTCTATTCCAGAACGCTATTTTTTTCAATTGACATAACCGCCTTTATAGCTAAATTTTATCCGCTAAATGTTAAAAACCGCCATTCGCCGCTCAAAAATCTGGTGTAATACCCACTTTCAACAACGTAATAAGAACCAGGAGGGGGGAATCCCCCCTAGCTCCAGCCCTGCGGGCTTCCGCTACCCCCCATGCGGGGGCTTCCCCATAAGCGTTTACTTAGCAAAACATAGAAATACTGATAAGCTGAAGGGATGAGAGGGGAAGAAGCAGGATTTAAGCGGTTGCTGTCCGTGATGCCCCCCGGCTGGGAAGACAAGGCAAAAGAGCTTGGGGCATTAGTACGGAGCCGGGAAATAAAGGACGCGGTCGATTTACTACAGCTGGTATTCATATACATGAGCGAAGGGAAATCCTTTAGCGGGACAGCCGCGTTGTTAGAGCTGGCCGGTGTTTGTTCGATAAGCAAGAAAGCGGTATTCAGGAGGTTTCAAAAGAGCGGGGAATGGCTTTGGTGGCTCTGCGAACACTTGTACCGGAACGCCCA
>JAITHQ010000052.1 GCA_031279925.1 Treponema sp.
AATCGGTATGGTCTTGTCCTGCTCCCTCACGAGGCTTGCCAGCTTGAAGCCGTCAACTTCGCCCATCATGATGTCCGAAATAATCAGGTCCGCTTTTACGTCTATCATTGCGTCAAAGGCTACCATCGCCGAAAGGCAGCCTACGGTCTTGTAGCCTAAATGCTGCAAATGTACGCAGACGATTTTGTTGAGTTTCGCGTCATCTTCCACGACCAGAATAGTGATCATATCCGTTCCCCCTGCGCTTATACTGCCTGGTAATTGTTACATGATGTTAAAAAAATGTTAAGGAATTGTTAAATCTGGACGATTAGACGGCGGCAGGCGGGGCGCCTGTCCTTTATGTGCCGCATAAGGCGTTTTTTTATTCAGACACATCGCCACAAAAGGGAGCCGTTGCACAACCGGCTTATTTGTTACGCAACAGATCTCCTTTTATTGTTATTTGACCTTAAATGCAGCGGTATTGTCGCCGGATTTAAATGTCATCTTCTTGATATTGAGGGTATCCTTTAACAGCGAATAGAAAACCTCAATCAGGTTCTCGACGGTTGCGACCTTTTTGACAACTACCAGCCGGCATTCAGGATAGGCTTTTGCAAGATCGTTCTCAAAGGCCGCTCCGGTGCTGGTATTCCATTTTGAGCCGCCCTTGATCCCTTGCGCCTCATATACCTTTAGAAGTTCAGGAAGAATCGGGTCTTCTTGCTGTAAAATAACCGCGTGGTCAAAGTTGACCAAATATTCCCAGGCATGATGCTTGATACTGTTACAGGCCACCACAAAACCATTGGCGCTGTTTACCTCGCCTTCCACTTCAATCGTTAAGACGCCGGTATGCCCGTGCAGATACTGCGCCTCGCCGATATAACCCAAAAACCGGTGCGCGTACTGGATGTCGAATGTGGTAATCGACCGCAGCACTCTTTTTTCCCCATCCGCCGTTTTTTCCTTGAACGCCGAAGCCTGAACATGGCATACCGGACATTGATCCGGAGCGCTTGCCCCCACATGAACATACCCGCATTTTGCACAAAGCCATTGTTTCATCTTACTCTCTCCATTGCGTTTACAGTTCGCCAACTGTTACATATAAGCGTCCAACGGACGCTTCTTATAAGTAATCGGAATGATTACTATTATAAGCAAAAAAATACTTCTTTCCCTTTCCGCCCAGTTAATTCCCATTTTGGCAGTCAGAGCATAGTCCTTCAAAGGAAATCGTATGCGATTCTATAAGAAAACTGCTTGTTTCCCTGGCCTTTGTATCAAGCTCTCTGTGATAGGGCAGGGACATATCATATACCTTGCCGCATTTTTTACAGTGAAGGTGGTAGTGGGGGACCCGCCGTCTGTCGTAGCGCAGGACATTCGGGTCCGTCTGCACCGCAATAATCTCCCCTTCCTCCACAAGGATTTGCAAATTCCGGTAGACCGTGCCGAAGCTCATACGCGCTTTTTGGGACACAATCTCAAAAATTTCACGGGCGGACAGATGGTTACCCTCACAGATTGCCGCCAACACCAATTCCCGCTGATTGGTTGAGCGGCGTATTATTAATTTGGCAGTACTATTAGTATTAGGAATCATTATTAATAGATTATCCAATTTTAAATTATCTGTCAAGCATTTTTTGAAAAAAATTGTGAAAAATGTGAAAAATTTACAAAATTTCAGACGCCAGGGACGCTGCCGGCGATTGTAAATTTGGGTTAAAAAATGGCTCTCAACTGCTTTTGGGTGTATTATTTTGCAATTTTCATCCCTTGCGATTCATAATCTTCGGTCCGCAGCCAGTATTGCCCGGAATTTTCCCGTTTTCTTGCAAAAAACGGTGAAAATCTCTAATGAACCTCCGCAGAGCAGAGCTTGGATCTGCGGTCCGAAGGGGTAGTAAACCAGACTTTCGAATAAAGCCAGCCCTTGTCTCTGCCGATAATTAATGCTAAGGCAATTTTATAGATGAAAAAACGTATTTTTTTCCGTATAATGTGGCTTCTTGCTCTGTATTGTGCGGTTTTTATTTTTCTGGTGGCGGCTCAGTTTACACACCGGGGAAGTTTTTCCCGGCGAATCGGAAATATGCTGGTCAGCGGGCATTACCGGGTAACCGGCCAGGGTCCGGCTGATTTTAACGAGCAGTTTTTGAATGGCGGGGCAAGTGTCGTTTTTGGAGGACTGGAATTCCGCCTTCGAACAAAAGAAGGGGAGGATGGCTTTTCTCTGGTTGATTCAGAAGGCAGCCGGCAGGCCGTTCTTCCTGAACGCTTGTCCATTTCCGGGGATGCGGCGACTTTTATGCTGCCCGGGGGAACAGAACTTTCCTTTATTACCCGCAATTCAGGCGGTGCGCCAGAATTGCGGATCAGCGGAATTTTTGTGGAGGGCCTTTCCGGTCTGGAGATTCCCTTCACTCCCCAGCGTTCTTCCTTTGTCCGCATAACCGGAGACGGAAATCTTAACATATCGTATAACGGCGGCAGATACCAGTTTAACCAGTCAGCGCTGGGGGTGGACCAGGGACGGCTGTTCCTTCCGGCTTCGGCTCCCCTTGTTTCTTACCGTGCTATTCCAGAACAAAAGATTTTTAACGCCGGCGATTACGTTGTTTCCCAGGCGCAGAATTCCCAGCTCTTTGGAGAATCCCTTTCCCGCTGGAAAGATCAGAGTTTTTCATGGTGGAGTCTGAATATTGCGGCCTACAATGATGAGGACATGGTTATCGCTTACAGCGGCGAAGCGGTCCGGCGGGGAAATTACCGTTCCGCAGTCGCTTCGGTATCATCGGCATTTCGTTCCGGATCAAATCGTACATGGGAATCGTCTGTTTACCTTGGCGGCATGAACACGGCCATTCGTTCCCTGGCCGCAGCGGATCGGGAAAAAATGGACCGCGTCTCCCGCCTGATAAACGAAAAATCGTTTGATCTGTTAAAAGAAGACCGTGTGTTTGAATTCCTTGCGGTCCGGGGTTTTGGAGACCTTGTTGACGGCGGCCTTGAATTTATCAGTTCAATAGAGCCGGCGAATATTGGCCTGGATATATGTCCGGGAATTATTGAAGGCTATATGGATACGATTTTTTGGCGGCCCAATAGGGAAAATCCATTTGAGCATCTGCTTGATCAGGCATGTCTTATTATTTCCGAAGGCATCAGGCAGGATCAGGACAGGGTCCTGGTGTTCGGCAATGCCGGTACGGAAACTGCGGACATTGCATTTAACTTTAGATTGGGAAAAGCCCTGTGGACATGGGGGGAGCAGGCCGGCCACGATGACTGGGCAGCTCTGGGACGTTCCCTTATTCTTTCGGTTATTGCCCTTGGAGACAGTTCCGGCGCGGTTCCGGCTTTGGTTTCTGGAAATGGGGAGGCAAATGAGTCCGCCGGAAGGCTCAGTTCCGCAAAACTCTACCGGATTTTGGACAGCGGGGAAAATGCGCCCCGCGCCAAATTAGCCGGTTCAGGGGCAGGCGGCATTTGGGCATGGACCGCCGCTTCCGAGATCAGCGCTGTTCAAAAAAATAATGTTATGGATATTTCAGTTTCCTTCCCCATCGGGGAAACCCATTATATGATGATTCGGGGGATAAAACCCTTCTCCAGAATTGTGCTGCACGAAACTGGCTGGCGGTCGGACCCGCAGTTTGAACGTTACGATTCTTCCGGCTGGATTTATTCTGAACGGGAACAGATTCTGGTGCTTAAACTGAGACACCGCGTGCAGGTTGAACATGTACTGGTTGACTGGGAGCCTATAAAGCCTCCGCCTAGACCTCCGGTGGAGGAATCCAGGCCCGTTTCCGAACAGGCTCCTGAGCCGGTTATCGAGCAAGTTCCCTAAGAGCCTGGTCAAATTGTGGATTTTTGCGGTCAATAGACCGTAAAAACCCCGATTTTCGGGCTCTTTTTGAGCCTGCAAGGTAGAATTTTGGCGTTTGCAACGCCAAAATTCCAGATTTTGAACAGGCTCT
>JAITHQ010000055.1 GCA_031279925.1 Treponema sp.
GCCTGTTCAAATTGTGGATTTTTGCGGTCAATAGACCGTAAAAATCCCGATTTTCGGGCTCTTTTTGAGCCTGCAAGGTAGAATTTTGGCGTTTGCAACGCCAAAATTCCAGATTTTGAACAGGCTCTAAAAGGGTAAAAACATGGACAACAGAATACATTTTTTTAGTCAGGATACTGTAATCCCCAAAAAAGTCGCGCCGGAACTTTTGGGCATCCGTGGGCGGCAGGCAAATGAATTCGCTGAACTGGCCTTTCCTATCCTGCCCGGTTTTATTCTTGATACCAGGATCGCGCCGGAAATTAACCCGGGCGCTATCAAAAAGGACATCAAAGCCCTGCTGGATACATGTTCCGGGATCGCAGGTAAAACCTTTGGGAACGCCGAAAACCCCATGCTCCTTAAGGTAGTCATTTCCTCGAATCTGGCCATTACCAATTATCCCGTCCTGCACAATTTTGGCCTTGCCAAAACAACGCTTAAAGGCTTTTCCGGCTGGGTGGGCGAAAATTTTGCGGCGCATGAAGTTTTGTTCCTTATAAGGGGTATGCTTAAAATCGAAGAGCGGATCAAGGAGTTGGAGGCAAAGCCCAGGGAGCAGGAACAGATTGCCTCGCTGCTTAAGGCCCTTAACCGTATGTTGGGAATTACCGGGCCTTCCAATGAACTGCATAAAAAGAAAGACCCCCTGCCCATAGATAAAAGCGCCGCCGAATACATGGACGAGTACGCCAAATATCTTCCCAAGAACTTTTTTGAGGATGCGGAGGATCAGCTGCTGCTCACATTAGGCGAAATATCAAAAATGCTCCAGATGGATGATCAGAACGACCGCGACACGGCTATTCTGGTGCAGCCGATGGTTTATGGAAACTGCGGCAAAGATTCCTGCTCCGGCTGCTTTTTTAGCCGCAATGTTATTACCGGCGAAAAAAAAATCCAGGGCGAATTTTTCCGGGGCAAGTTTAACAAATATGGAGCGGCAGGCCAGGAGATTGGCAGCATCGATTCTGTTCATCTTAAACAGCTTGAGAAAATCGCCTGGACCCTTGAGGATAAATTTAAGGAAATCCGGCAGGTCTGTTTTACCGTTGAAAACGGCAAGCTGTGGCTGATTGAACAGCGCCCGGTGGATCAGAAATCAACCCAGGCGGACATCAAGCTCCTGCTCGATCTTGTAAAACGAAAAATCATCGATACGGCCTATGCGGTAAAGGCCATTGATCCCCTGCGCCTGAATGAAATTCTCCATCCGGTAATCAATATGCCCAGCGTTAAGGGTTTAAATTCGTGGCAGGGCGGCATTGCCGGCGCTCCGGGGGCCGCCATTGGCAGGGTGTATTTTAGCGCCGGCGCACTGCTTGAAGCAAAAAAAATCGCCCGGCAAAAAGGGGAAGACGACCGTTTTATTCTGGCGCTGATTTCCTCGTTTGCCGAAGATGTAAAAGCCATCGAGGTAAGCGCCGGCGTCCTTACCGCCGAAGGCGGCTATTCGGCCCATGCCTCGGTTGTGGCCCGTCAGTACGGAAAGGTGTCCCTGGTTGCGCCGGACCTTACGATCAAGGGAAACAAGGCCAGCCTGGGCGATTTTGGGTTTTCGGAAGGCGAGTATATTACTATTAATGTTCCTTTTTATGGGGAATCGACAGTATACAAAGGCGCTGCCGGGCTTATCGAACCTGATCCCGGGGAATCGGGCCTGCTGGACTTTATTGCCCTGACCAAAAGTTTCCTTAAAAAATTCCATGTTCGTTGTAACGCCGATACCCCCCGTGACGCGGCGCTTGCTGTAAGTTTTGGCGCGGATGGCGTGGGCCTGTGCCGTACCGAGCACATGTTTTTTAAAGATGAACGGATCAACGTGTTCCGTGACATGCTGCTGTCAAGGGATCCCAAAGAGCGGCAAAAAGCCCTGGACAAGCTCCAGGTGATGCAGCAGGAGGATTTTTACAGCATTATGAAGATCATGGACGGCAAGGAAGTTACCATTCGGCTGCTGGATTCTCCTCTGCATGAATTTATGCCCCACAATGAAGAGGA
Source organism: Treponema sp. (assembly GCA_031279925.1). The sequence goes on from JAITHQ010000055.1 coordinate 2,041, forward strand.
ACTTACCGGTTATATTGAACATGCCGGAAAAACAAAAAAAACCAAACCTTCCAGAACAGAGATACTTGCCCGGATTGCTGCCCTGCATGAATTTAACCCCATGCTGGGTCACCGGGGCTGCCGTATCGCCGTATCGTATCCTGAAATTTACGCCATGCAGGTACGCGCCATTTTTGAGGCCGCCTACAAACTCCGCGCCGAGAAAATCGATGTGCGCCCGGAGATAATGGTCCCTGTGGTGATGAACGCTTCGGAACTTAAACTTATCGCCTATGGAAAAAAGATTGAAGGATCAAGCTATACCGGCATTGTGGACATCGAGGAAGACTTGAGGAAAGAGAAGAAAGCAAAGCCTGTAAAGTACCAGATCGGCGCGATGATAGAACTGCCCGCCGCGGCCCTTGGCGCCGGGGAAATTGCCCGGTACGCCAGGTTCTTTAGCTTCGGCACCAACGATCTTACCCAGACTACCCTTGGTATTTCCCGCGATGACTTTACCGCCTTTATGCCGGACTATGCCTTGTTTGACCTTATACAGGGTGATCCCTTTAGCGTACTGGACCCCCGTGTAAAGGAAATTATCGCACTGGCAACGGATCGGGGGCGCTTTATCCGGCCCGATCTGGTTTGCGGCCTCTGCGGCGAGCATGGGGCCAATCCGGCTAATGTCCGTTTCTGTATGGATGCGGGTCTTAACTATGTTTCCTGTTCCCCCTATTCGGTTCCCATTGCCCTTTTGGGGGCAGCCCAGGCGGAACTGGAAAAGGAAGCGGGCAACAATGCCTGAAACACGGAAAAATGGTAGGCATCGTACAGAAAACTTGAACGGCAGGGCAGCCTTTTGGTAATTTGTTACACCTGCCCGGCAAGAAATTTTGCGTCGGTCCCGGTAAAGGGCTTGCCGTAAAGCAATTCAAAAAGAAAGCGGATGTCATCTGGAGCCATGCCGCGAAAACTACAGCCAAAATAGTCCATCGTAAGGTCCTTGTAGCGCCGCACTATTTTTGCCCTAATGTCTATGCTGCCCCCAGGTGATTGGGGGGGGGGGGGGGGTATATTTACCATTATTTCGCTGTCAGGCAGCAATGCCGTGGAAAGGCTTGAATGGGGGTAGGCAAAAAGCAGGCCCGATGCGCTGATATCTATCAGCTTGCCTTCAAATTTTTTGTTCTTCACTTTTCCTTTCTCAAAATACCCGTTGATTTTGAGTGAATAGGCCAGCACCTTTGCAAATTGGTACAGAGTATCAATTACAGGGTAACCAAAAGGAGGTTTTCCCTTGGTATTAATCCAGACATGGATATACCCGATTACATATTCGTGGAACAGCAGGGGTATCCAGGCTTCGGCAAAAATACCTTCGGCGTATTTTGCCTTGATAAAGCTGGCGCAGGCTTTGCTCGTTTGGACAGGGTTTACACTCCTGTTTTCCAGATACCGTTTGAATATTTCTTCGGTGATAAGCCGTTTTTGGGGATACGGATCGGTCTTTGGAAGGGCGCCCAGTGTGGAGGGAAGATAAAAAATTTTGCCGGTCTCCGCCAGTATCTGTTCCTCGGTGCAGGTGAATTTGGCATTCTTAAAAAAAACCAGTTTGTATTCATCGGCAAAACCCTTGGCCAATTCCTCCAGCTCTTTAATAAGCCCGGAAAGGTTGCGGGGATCCATGTTCTGAAATAAATTGCTGATATCGCCTATCTCGTATTCTATAATTTTGGGAAAAGAAAGATCATAGCTGTCACCCAGGCAGGTAAACTGCACCCGCAGATCTGAAGGAATACTGACCCGCGAAAAAGCGCGGTCCAAATCCTTGTACAGAAATTCCGGCGGTTTACAGGTAATCTTTTGATCCTCCAGGCTAAGTATTTCTACGGTAAAAGCGATCGCCTTTCCCCAGAAATCAAACATCAGCCTTAATTTATTTCTGAGTTTCAGTTTATTGATAGGCTTGCCTGAATGGAAGATCATTTCGTCTTTGACCAGCTTTTTCAGCAGGAACGAGTACTCGACCCTATCTTTAAAACAAACAACCGGAAGCTGTTTCTCATAAAGCAGATTGAGAAGAAAATCTTTTTCGATGCGCTTAATAGGTGTTGCCATACCCGCTCCTAATGAAGCGCTGAATAATTCAATCGAGAATTATCCGGCGCTTCTTTTTTATGGATTTTCGCAGTTTTCCGTAAGAGCCTGTTCAAAATTCTACCTTGCAGGCTCCGAGAAAACGAGAAAAGTGAATGCCTCAAAAAAAACGTTCATACGGTGAAAAATCAAAACGGTGTTTACTCTCTCCGTTTTCGGTTTCCCGGCTCCGGGCTTCTTCCAGAATCAATTCATCAAAGACCCAAACCCGTCTGCCGGGGCGAACCTCCCTGACAGCCGCCTTTGTTTCCGCCGTCTGCGTTGTTTCAGCCGGGGAAGGGGCTGGCTGCGCCGGCAATGCGGCTTCCGCCGCCTGGTCCTCTGCGGCAGATTCAATCTGCCGCGTTTCCCCGGCAGCCGCATTAGACGGGGTTTCCGCAGGCTGTACAGCCGGACGCTGTTCCTCCAGCCGGACAAACAATTCTCCGCTTATTCCCTGTTCCCGCCCGATAAACCGGATCAAAAAAGAAAAAGCCCCATCCGGCTCTTCCCGCCCGCTGCCCAAACGAAAATTCCGGGGGCTTATGGCGTTCAAGGTACTCATATAGCTCTCAAGAAACACCCGGTTCATAGCCGAAAGGCTGGATGCATCACTATTGCCAGCAAGCAGGGCGGCGGCGACCTGACGGGCAAACCGGTACGCTTCCTGCGAGGCTTCGCCTTGCCCCAATGGCCCTATTATGGTGTCTACCGGATACCGGGGAGCCTCCTCCCGCCGCGGGCGCAGCAATTCTTCGGGGATCGAGCCTCTATTTGCGGCGCCGGCGGCTTCCTCTCCAACATTCTGGGCAAATAATACGCATCCAGAGAAAAAAAGAATCCCCGCAAGCAAGCGGACCTTTTTTATTTTGGCCTCCATTTTCCTAATTATAGCATATTTTTTTATCTTGTTCTATTATGTAAAACAATGAGCGGAATGGTTCACAACCCACAGTCCCGGAAATTAAATGGTTCTGGCCGGTTTGATGTTCAGGCAGTTTTAACCGAAGGGTTTACCGATCCTGTACGGGATGTGCTATGGGGTCATATTTACCTAACCCCGGCGCTGGCGGCCTTGATCGATTCCGCCCCTTTTATGCGTCTCCACCGTATAATGCAGCTTGGGCCGGTATTCAGGGTGTATCCCGGCGCCACCCACACCCGCGCCGGCCATTCCCTTGGGGTCTACCATTTGGGCAGGCGGCTGCTTCAAAACCTTGCGGAACGGGGCGCGGCGGAATGGCTTAGCCGCGAGGGGGTCCATTCTTTTCTCTGTGCGTGCCTGCTCCACGATTTGGGGCATTTTCCCTATACCCACTCCCTCAAGGAATTACCCCTTCGCTCGCACGAAGCCCTTACCGGCGCAATTATTTTGAATGAACCTATGAAAAGCCTGGTTGGATCATGCGGGGCAGACCCGGAATTTACCGCCGCCATTGTGGACAAAGAGCTTCCCAGCCGCCATGCGGAACTTCTGTTCTACCGGAAACTCCTTTCCGGCTGCCTTGATCCTGACAAACTGGATTATTTGAACAGGGACGCCCGGTATTGCGGGGTTCCCTATGGCGCACAGGATGTGGATTTTATCCTTTCCCGGCTTATTCCCCATATTGAGAGGGGGGCGGACATTGATTCCCGCCTTATTCCCAATGTAGAAGCAATTCTTTTTTCAAAATACCTTATGTACCGGACCATCTACTGGCACAGGCAGGTCCGCTCGGCAACTGCAATGATCAAAAAAGCCCTTGTTAACAGCCTCGAATCGGGTGTTTTGGCTGAAGAAGAACTCTATAACCTTGACGACCAGAGTCTTTTTACCCTTTTGAGGGAAAAAACCGGGAATTCCGCCGGAAGCGCCCTTGCCGGGGCAGTTTGGAGTGGCCGGCTCTTTACTGTTGCTGCGGAAATTCCCTTTGTCGATGCGGATCATGCCTGCCTTAAGGATATTTCCCGCCGTTCCCGCTACGAGGAACAGCTTGCATCCGCCTTCCGTTCCAGCGGCGTTTCCCTTGGCTCCGATGACCTGATTATTGACCTGCCGGAACCGGTTTCCTTTGAGACCGGCCTCTTTGTGCGGGATGAACAGCGCTGTTTTTCCGAAAGTTCCAGCGCATTTACAGCTGCAATCTTGAATAGTTTTGTAAAAACCCTGTATACTATTCGTATATTTGTAAATCCCCTTTTTGGAAAAAAAGTGGAGACTTTACCGGAATTATGTAATATACTATACGTTAAGAAACAATGGTTGAATTTATAGCAAAAGGGCAATGGAGGCCGAAACATGGAAATTCACAATACTAGCGAAGATATTGTTTTCAACTCTGTACAAACAATTTTCGAATCAATAAAAACGGAAGGCAACCCCGAAGGAATCTGTCTTTGCGAGCAGTGCAAAATGGATACGATTTGCTATGCGCTGAACCGCATAGAACCGCGCTACATTGTCTCGAACCGGGGTTTTACCCGAATGGAACAGGAAGGCATCCAAAAGCAGCAAATTGAAGCGGATATTGCCTCGGTGATCTATAAGGGTTTACGTTTGGTGAATCATAACCAGCGGCCAACCTCGCCCCATGATGGTTCCGCCGCTCCGGGTGAGGCTGCGCCCAAACTGGCCTTTGACATTCCTACGATCATAGGGCGGCTTTTTGATGGCAATACCTTTAATCCCCTCTCGGACGTTAAGGTAGAACTGTACTGCGATGGAGAATTGGTACCCATGCGGAACCGCAACTGGCAGAATCCCTATACCCTTGTTGCCTATACTCCGGGAACCTATACATTCTGGCCTGCCCCTATACCTGCCGAAAGCGCGGATATTCGCCGGACATTCAAATATTCGCTCAAGATTGAATCGCCAGAGTATGAAACCCTTACCCACTTTTTCAAAATTCCGGTTGTCAGTAAAATGCAGACCGCTCATTCCTATTCTTTGGACCGTACTTTTAAACTGCCGGATTTGTATATGTTCCCGCCGGGAGAAGCAGAAAAAAACGGGTATCAGGACTGAATCCCCCGCCAGAGGCTGTTTGATCCACAGAATTCCCTGTAGAAGCAGTTGCCAAACTGCTTCTACAGTAATAATTTACCTCGTTTGCCAACGGGAAACGGCATGATTGCAGGCTGTTTAAGGAGTCGAAGGTACGGGTAAAACCTGAAACCGAAGTTGACACGGACACGGGGAATCAGGGGATTGCCGGGATTCATGCCAAATCTGTTTTGCCGGGAAAGAAATCCGGGAAGCACTCGCTGCTCCCGGCGGACGAGGTGTTCAATCAACTCGTTTGAAGCAGGCGGGTGTTAAACGAGCAGGTGATCGGCTGTGTCAAGCGGTTTCGCATTGTTTCGGACAGATACCGCAACCGCCGCAAACGCTTCGGTCTGCGCTTTAACCTCGTTGCCGCTTTTTATAACCTTAATCTCATTTTATGAGGTTTGGAAAGATGTCTATTGCAGAATAAAATGATAGCCTTTTTCGACAACTTCAACAGGTCTCTTTACGCTGCGCCCGCGGTAGCGGGCTTGGCCTCCAACAGACCTTTGGTTTGACGGCCAGGTCAGTCGCTGCGCCATTCCCACGCCTCATTGCGGCACCTTTTGCCGGCCCTGATCGCGCACCGTCGGCGCAATGCTTCGCAAAAGCCCTTATACGGGCCGCCCAAACGCCGTAAACAGCCGGAATGTTATGCGAAATACCGTCCCAAATTGGCTGGAAATATTAAAAAGCAGTTTACAAGCCGTCCAAAAATTGGTATTCTAACTTTAAAGGTGAGCATCTGTAACCTGCGGTAGAGGGAGGCGTCTAGGCAATTAAGGATGTGTTTTTGTGATTTGGTTCTCTGGTAAACCGGGAGGAATACGGCAGTGAATGTAACAGTCAAGATATTTACCGATGGAAGCTGCTTGGGCAATCCGGGGCCCGGCGGCTGGGCCTATGTAATAGTTACATCGGAGATTCCCGAAGAGCAGCTTATTGCGGAAGACAGCGGAGCAGAATCAGATACCACCAACAACCGTATGGAATTAATGGCTGTTATTAATGCATTGCGCTGTTACCGGTCCTTGGGCAGGATGCCAAAACAGGCGGCTGTGTGTACCGATTCCCGTTATGTACAAATGGGTATTACCAGTTGGATACGCAAATGGAAAAACAACGGATGGCGTACAACCGATAAAAAGCCCGTCAAGAATAAGGATTTATGGGTAGAACTGGATGCTTTGGCCGTTGAGACAGCCCCTGCCTGGCAGTGGGTAGAAGGCCATGCCGGAAATACCTGGAATGAACGGTGCGACCAAATGGCCCAAGCCGCCGCCAAGTTGCCTGCTGCCCCGTAATGGGACGCAAGCAAGCTGTTCCAGTTATGCTTTTTTTGCTGCCAAAGACAGGCTTTGCAGGGCGCCAGAGAGCAGTTCCACCAGTTCGGCGGCTTCTTCCAATGTAAGGGTCAGCCCCTTACCCATACGTTCATGGCCGGGCGACCAATCACGCAGATCGAACTTTGGCTCTCTGCCGTTCCAGGACACCATGTTCAATTCCTTTTTCCAGCCGCCTTTCCCCTCCGAAATCGCCCCAAAATGTTGTGTAATATCAAACTCTATTTCTGCCATAAATTCCTCCTTGTTTAACATACCGCAGGCTCAAGTTTCCGTCAAATCCAGTACTGGTTTAGGGCGAGCGCTTGCGTGGCGCGGTTGGTTTGCCGCCCCCTACGGCAACTAAAGTTGCCGCGCCTTTATTCCCGTACGGTGAAGTTTTCTTGGGCTACGGCGTGCTGACTTTATCCGCCTACGCCGCTT